>NZ_JBZXYT010000001.1:0-261714 GCF_059391765.1 Brachybacterium sp. SYSU DS0246
GCCGGCGTCGGCCGTGAACTTCAGCCGCACCGGGTCCTCCCGGTCGCCGATGCCCAGCGGGTGGATCTCCAGAAAGGGCTTCGAGGTGGTCAGCGAGGGGGAGACCTCGAGCATGTGCGCGCCGAGGATCTTCTCCTTGCCGGGGGTGAGCTCGTAGGTGTAGTCCTCCATCAGGGAGGCGCCGCCGGGCAGGCCGTAGCCCATCACAGCCGCCACGCGCACCAGGATCGCGGTCTTCCAGTCGCCCTCGGCGCCGAAGCCGTACCCGTCGGCCATGAGGCGCTGGACCGCCAGGCCCGGCAGCTGCCGCAGCCCGCCGAGGTCCTCGAAGTTCGTGGTGAACGCGCCGAAGCCGCCGGATTCGAGGAACGAGCGCAGCCCCAGCTCCTGGCGGGCGCCGTAGCGCAGCGACTCGTGGCGCTCGCCGTCGGAGCGCAGTTCGGGGGCGAGATCGTAGAGCTCCTCGTACTCGGCCACCAGGGCGTCGATCGCGGAGTCCTCGATGCCGTCGACGACCTCGACCAGATCGTTGACGCCCCAGGTGTTCACGGAGACGCCCAGGCGCAGCTCGGCCTCGGTCTTGTCGCCCTCGGTGACGGCGACGCCGCGCATGTTGTCCCCGAAACGGGCGAGCTTCAGCGAATGCATCTCGGCCCAGCCGGTGGCGGCGCGGGCCCAGCGGCCCACCTTCGCCTGCACCGACGGATCGCTCGCGTGGCCGACGACGGTCTTGCGGTTCACGCCCAGGCGGGTGGCGATGTAGCCGAACTCGCGGTCGCCGTGGGCGGCCTGGTTGAGGTTCATGAAGTCCATGTCGATGCTGGACCAGGGCAGTTCGACGTTGGCCTGGGTGTGCAGGTGCAGCAGCGGTGTGCGCAGCGCGTCCAGACCCTGGATCCACATCTTGGCCGGGGAGAACGTGTGCATCCAGGCGATGACGCCGACGCAGGCGGGATCGGCGTTGGCGGCCAGGGCGACCTCGCGGATCGCGTCGCGGTCGGTCAGCACCGGCTTCCAGACGATCTTGACGGGGATGTCGCCCGCGGCGTCGAGCGTCTCGGCGATGGTGCGGGACTGGTCGGCGACCTGGTCGAGCGTCTCCGGGCCGTACAGGCCCTGGCTGCCGGTGAGGAACCAGATCTCGCGGGTCTCGAAGGGGTTGTCCACAGTGACTCCTCCAGGGAGAGAAAGAAGGGGCGGGGCGGATGCGTCGCAAGATGGGCCGCACCGCCAGGTGATACCTCTAGGGTGAACGTTCACATCGCGGGAGTCAAGCGGTGCGGGGCAAGCCCTGCCGGTCTGGGACGCCGTACGCCGATCGAGTCGCGAGTTATATGCGTTAACCGGCCCTGAAGTGCCAATAACTCGCGATTCGACCACCGGACCCGGACCTGACCGCAGCTCCGGCCCCGCCACCTGAACACAGAAGGAGGCCGGCCCGAGTGGGCCGGCCTCCTTCATGCTCGAGACGTGGGTGAGTCGGCGTGCACGCCCGGCGGGCGGAACCGCGAGGGCGCCGCTGCGGGCCTCACACCGACGTCATGTCACTCCGTGTCGGCGTCCGCCTCGCGGGACGTCGGGGCGGAGCCGCCGCGACCGCCCTCGGGCCGGCCACCGCTGCGGCGGGCGAAGGCTCCGCGAGTGCGTTCCAGGCGGTAGTCGATGCGGTCGTCGACGATCGACTCCAGCTCGCCGCTCTCGGCCAGGGAGGAGTTCACCTCTCCGGTCAGGTGCGTGGTCAGGACCTCCAGGCGACGGATGCGCGCGTGCTCGGTGAGCACGGCGTGGTCGATGCCCAGCGCCTTGATCAGGGCCACGCACATCAGGATCAGGATGATGCTGAACGGCAGCGCGGTGATCAGCGAACCGGCCTGCAGCGCTTCGAGACCGCCCGAGAGAAGCAGGGCGATGGCCAGGAAGCCCTCGAGCAGCGCCCACAGGACGCGGGACCACACCGGCGGGTTCGGGTGGCCGCCGGAGGCCAGCATGTCCACCACCAGCGACCCGGAGTCCGAGGAGGTGATGAAGAAGATCGCGACCAGGATGATGGCCAGGATCGAGAGCAGGCCGGTCAGCGGGAAGCCCTCGAAGATCCGGAACATGGATGCCTCAGCGGTGACGTCCCCGAGGTCACCGGCACCGAACCACTGGCGGAACAGGCCGTTGCCGCCCCAGATGGAGAACCAGATCATGCCGACGAGCGAGGGGACCAGCAGCACGCCGGCGACGAACTCGCGCACGGTGCGGCCCTTGGAGATGCGGGCGATGAAGACGCCGACGAAGGGTGCCCAGGCGATCCACCAGCCCCAGTAGAACAGGGTGTTGCCGGAGAACCAGGACTGCGCCTCCTCGGAGCGGTTGTACGCGCCGACGTCGAGGGTCATGTGGAAGATGTTGGCGAAGTAGAAGCCGAGCGACTCGACGAAGTTCTGCGCCAGGAAGACGGTGGGCCCGAACACGAGCGCCACGATCATCAGCAGACCGGCCAGCGACAGGTTGATGTTCGAGAGCCACTTGATGCCGACGCCGACGCCGCTGACCACGGACAGCGTGGCCAGGAAGCTGATGATGACGATCAGCACGATGAGGAAGCCGTCGCCGGCGCCCTGGACCAGGCCGATCGCGTCGAGGCCGGCGGCGATCTGCTGGACGCCGAGGCCGAGGGACGTGGCGATGCCGAAGACGGTGCCGAAGATGGCCAGGACGTCGATGACGTCGCCGACCCAGCCCTTGACCCGCTCGCCGAAGATGGGCTCGAGCGCCCAGCGGATGGAGACGGGACGGCCGCGGCGGTGGATCGCGTAGGCCAGGGCGAGGCCGATGATGGCGTACACGGCCCAGGGGTGCAGGCCCCAGTGCATGAAGGTCTGGGCCATGGCCAGACCGGAGAGCTCGACGCCCTCACCCTCCCAGGTGGGCTTGACGTTGTTGGTGGTGTAGCCCAGCGGTTCGGCGACGCCGTAGAAGACCAGGCCGATGCCCATGCCGGCCGCGAACAGCATCGCGAACCAGGAGAAGAGGGGGAACTCGGGCTCGTCGTCGTCGCGGCCCAGACGGATCCCGCCGTAGGGGGTGATGGCCAGCACGATGGAGAAGGCGACGAACAGGCCGATGATGAGCATGTAGAACCAGCCCAGATCGGCAACGATCCAACCCTGGACGCCGGCCATCACCGTGTCGGTGGTGGCCGGGAACAGGACCGCCAGCAGCGCCACGGCCAGGATGATGATCAGCGCGGGCCAGAACACGGCGGGCGCGATGGTGCCCTTGCCGATCCGCGCTCCCTGACGACGCAGTTTCTCTGTGATCGCGTCGTCGCTGTCGTCCTCTGCAATCTGGAGGCTGCGAGGCAGGTGCACGGTCTCCGGCAGGTCCTCCGGCCACGCGGTCGGGTCGGACGCCGGCGAAGGGTCGCCTCCGCCTGCTTGGTTCTCGGGGGCGCTCATGTCCATCCGTTCTCTCGAGGTCAGTTACCGGCCCAGCTTGGTCAGTTCCCAGTCGATCTTCAACCCTGAAACGGGCAGGCGTGCTATAAGCAGTGCGCGACCGGTGCAGGTCACGCGGCAGATCAGGGCGAAGCGGGGGTCGCTCGCCCGTCGAGCATGTCACACGCCGTGCGGATTCAGCACGGGATGAGCGGACCTCGGGCCCCCGCAGTCCGGGTGGTCGGGCCCGGATAGGCGTGTCTCGGGACACAGGCGCCCGGTGGCGGCGCAACCACCCGGGACAGGGTGACGTCGACTCTCAGCGCTGGCCGTAGACGTTCTGGTAGCGGTCGTAGAGCGCGTCGATGATGGCCGGCTCGATGGGCAGCGGATCGCCGAGCTGCATCGAGATGTGCACCGTGCGCGCGACCTCCTCGCACATCACGGCGGCCTTGACGGCATCGCGCGCGTCCTTGCCGATCGTGAAGGGGCCGTGGTTCTGCATCAGCACCGCGCGGGAGCGGGAGCCGCGGAGCGTCTCGACGATGCCGCGGCCGATGGAGTCGTCCCCGATCACGGCGAACGGGCCGACGGGGATCGGGCCGCCGAACTCATCGCCCATCATCGTCAGCACGCAGGGGATCTCCTGGCCGCGGGCGGCCCAGGCGGTGGCATAGGTGGAATGGGTGTGGACCACGCCGCCCACCTCATCCATGTGCTCGTACACGTAGGCGTGCGCCGCGGTGTCCGACGAGGGCACCAGGGTCTCCGGGGTGCCGTCGTCGATCTTCGCGCCGTCCAGCGTGCACACGACCATGTTCTCCGGGGCCAGCTCGTCGTAGGAGACCCCTGACGGCTTGATGACGAACAGCCCCGGCACGTCGGGGCCGGTGGCGGCGACGCGCTCGGAGACGTTGCCGGCGGTCCAGACCACCAGCTCGTTCCGGGGCAGCTCGGCGTGCAGGGCCGCGACGCGCTCGCGGGCGGCGGCCACCTCGTCCTGGGTGGGCTGCGGCAGTTCGGTGAGGGTCAGCGGCACGGGGACTCCTTGGTCAGAGGCGGTCGGATGGGAACGGGACGGGGCGCTCAGTCGAGGACCTCGCCGGCCAGTCGCTCGACCTGCAGGCCGGTGCGGTAGCCGGCCAGCCACTTGGCATGGCCGGCCATGCCCTCGGGGTCCGGGTCCAGGGTCGAGAGCTCCTGGGAGGCGAAGACATGCGTGGCCAGGAAGTCGTGGAGGGATTCCCGGTCCCGCCCCGCGGCGGTGTGGGCGGCCAGCAGCGCCATTCCCCAGGCTCCGCCCTCGCCGGCGGACTCGCCGACGGCCACCGGGGTCGCGATCGCGTCGGCGAGGACCTGCTGGGCCACGCCCTGGGTGCGGAAGATGCCGCCGTGGGCGTACATCACGTCCAGCTGCACGCCCTCGTCCTTCAGCAGCGCCTCCATGCCCACCGCGAGCGCCCCGAAGGCGCCGTAGAGCTGGGAGCGCATGAAGTTCTCCAGGGTGAAGCGGGCTTCCTGCTCCCGCACGAGCAGGGGCCGTCCCGAGGGGACGCCCGTCTGGTGCTCACCGGAGACGTAGTTGTAGGACAGCACGCCGCCGGCGTCGGGATCGCCCTGGCCGCCGGCGCCGAACAGTGCGCCGAAGAGCTCCTCCGGGCCGACGGGGTGGCCGGTCAGCTCGGCGAAGCGCGAGAACAGCCCCAGCCAGGCGTCGAGGTCGGTGGTGCAGTTGTTGGTGTGGATCATCGCCACCGGATCGCCCGACGGCGTGGTGACCAGGTCGATCTCCTCGCGCGGGCCGGACAGCGGCCCCTCCAGCACCACCATCGCGAAGGCGCTGGTGCCGGCGCTGACATTGCCGGTGCGGGGCTCGATCGCCTGCGTGGCGACCATGCCGGTGCCGGCGTCGCCCTCGGGAGGAGCGGCGACGGCCCCGGGCTGCAGCGAGCCGGAGGGGTCCAGCAGGGCGGCCCCCTCGACGGTCAGGGAGCCGGCGTCCTGCCCGGCCACGAGCACCTCGGGGAGGAGATCGGGCAGGGACCACGGCAGCTCCGTCACGCCGTCCAGGGCTGCGAACCGCTCCAGCTGCTCGGGGTCGAAGCGGTCCCCCGAAGCGGCGATCGGGAACATGCCGCTGGCATCGCCCACGCCGAGCGCCTTGCGGCCGGTGAGCTGCCAATGCACGTATCCGGCCAACGTCGTCAGGAAGTCGATCCGGGGCACGTGGTCCTCGCCGTGCATCACCGCGTGCATCAGGTGGGCGACGCTCCAGCGCAGCGGGATGTTCAGCTCGAAGGTGCGGCTGAGCAGCGCTGCGGCGTCGGCCGTGTAGGTGTTGCGCCAGGTGCGGAACGGGGCCAGCTGCTCGCCGTCGGCGTCGAAGGGGAGGTAGCCGTGCATCATCGCGGAGATGCCGATGCTCGCGAGTCGGGTGAGCTCGACGTCGTGGCGTTCGTGCACGTCCCGCGCGAGGTCGGCGTAGCAGGCGCGGATGCCGTCCCAGGTGGCATCGAGGGAGTACGTCCAGCTGCCGTCGACGAGCTCGTTCTCCCACGCGTGCGAGCCGGTGCCGATCACTGCGCCGGCATCGTCGACCAGGGCGGCCTTGATGCGGGTCGATCCCAGCTCGAGGCCGAGGTGGGCGCGACCGTCGGCGATGAGGGCGGCGGGGCTCGCGGCGGAGCTGGGGGTGTGGTGTGCTGAGGACACGGCATCGTGCGTCATGGCACCAGCCAACCAGCCCCAGCACGCGGTGTCAACGTTCACATCCGGTGTGTCCCTCGGGCGTCTCCGGCCGCCTCGGGATGACTCGCGGCAGCGGTCCGGGCTCTCAGTGGGTGCGCTCGGCGCCGGTGGAGCGCCGCACCACCAGCCGCGGCGGCAGGGTGCAGGGGGTGCCGGCGGGCACGTCCTCGCCGTCGAGGAGATCCAGCAATCGGCCCAGGGCCACTCGTCCCAGTTCGGCGAAGGGCTGGGAGACCGTGGTCAGGGATGGGATCAGGAACTCGGCCCCGAGGGTGTTGTCGAATCCGACCACCGCGACGTCCTCGGGAACGCGCAGCCGGTGCTCGTGCAGGGCATGCAGGACGCCGATGGCCATCATGTCGTTGGCGGCGAAGATCGCGTCCGGCAGGCCGCGCGCGATCAGAGCGGTCGTCAGGTCGTAGCCCGAGCGCGGCGTCCAGTCCCCGGGGCCGACGATCTCGCCGTCGAGGTCATGCTGCTCGAGCGCCAGGTCGAAGCCGTCCCGGCGGGCACGGGCGTCGAACCAGTCCGCGGGGCCCGCGGCGTGGACCACCGAACGGGCGCCGGTCCCGGCGAGATGCTCGACGATCTGCATCGCGCCGAGCTGCTGATCGACCCCGACCACACGCACGTCCGGCACTCGGGGCGCCTGTGCCGAGACTGCCAGGACGGGGGTGTGGCGGGCCACCGCGGCCACGGCAGGCACCATCGCCTCATGGGCGGCCACCACCAGGATCCCGTCGGCCCCGGAGCCCACCAGCTCGGCGCCGACGGAGCGGTCCTCGGCATCGCCGGCGCCGACGGTCGTCAGCAGCACCGAGTATCCGGCTTCGCGGGCGGCGGTCTCGATCGCCGTGGTGGTCTCGGCCGGGCCGAAGAGGGAGGAGCCGTCGGTGAGCACCCCGATGAGGGAGGAGCGCGTGGTCTTCAGGGCTCGCGCGGCGCGATTGCGGGTGTACCCGAGCGCGGCGATCGCCTCTTCCACCCGGGACCTGGTCTCCGGTCGGACGATCTCCGGCTCGTTGAGCACTCGGGAGACGGTCTGGTACGAGACGCCGGCGCGTGCGGCGACGTCGGCCATCGAGGGGCGGCGGGCCGGGGTGGTCATCCTCGTTCCTTCCGTCCGGCGGGTTCTGTGTGCGGGCCCTTCCCGCGGGGCTCTGCGGGCTCCGGCCTGCGAGCTCTGGCTCACGGAGCCACGGCCGAGGGGGACGACGGCCGGCATGCGCTGGTCACTGGCCATCGCGGGCCCGGTCGGAGGTTCGTCCGCCGTGATGTGAACGTTAGCATCCGGCGCCCCGGTGGCACACTCGACCCGCGATGTCGAGGGGGCGGCGTCGGCGCGGAGGGGAGGTCCGCATGCGGACGGCCGCGGTCGGTCCACCCCGGCCCGGCCGCTGACCAGCGGAAAGGGCATTCCCTGCACCCTCGGCCGGGTCGTTGCCGAGTTGTGACCGGCTGGTACCCCACACTCCTTGACATCTGCTTGAATGTGAACGTTAGCATTCGAAACGTTCCGCACCACACCGAGTCGGAACGCATCGAGCACAGGGCCCGTCCGGGGCCCGCACAGTCCCCGCCGACGACACGTCGGCTCCCTCGGTCGGCGCAGCTGCCTGCCGGGGCGGCCGCATGGCAGCGGCCCCGGGGCGAACCCACCTGCTGCAGGTTGCAGACGGCGATTTCGAGGAGGAAACACCATGCACAACCGGAGAAGCTTCTTGCTGGGAGCGACGGGCACCGCGGCCGCGCTCACCCTGGCGGCCTGCGGCGGAGAGGGCGCCGGTTCCGGCGGCCCCGACCCCGAGGCGGACCCCAGTGACCTGACCGTCGGCGTCGCGATGCCGACCCAGACCTACGAGCGCTGGGTCAAGGACGGCGACAACATCAAGGCGGGCCTGGAGGACAAGGGCTACACCGTCGACATGCAGTACGCCGACGACGACATCCCCACCCAGCAGCAGCAGATCGACCAGATGATCACCTCGGGCGTCGCCGCTCTGCTCGTCGCCTCGATCGACGGCGCCTCCCTGTCGGCCCAGCTGGACGCCGCCGCGTCGGCCGGTATCCCGGTCATCGCCTATGACCGCCTGCTGACCGACAGCGAGAACGTCGATTTCTACGTCACCTTCGACAACTACGAGGTGGGGGTCAACCAGGCCAATGCCCTGCTGTACGGGCTCGGCTTCCTGGATCAGGAGTTCAACGAGGCCCCGGAGGCCCCGGAGGGACCGCTGAACGTCGAGCTGTTCGCCGGTTCGCTCGACGACAACAACGCCCACCTGTTCTGGCAGGGCGCCATCGACACCCTCCAGCCCTACTTCGACGATGGCCGGCTCGTCGTCCCGTCGGGCCAGATGGACATCGAGCAGGCCGCCACCCAGCGCTGGGAGCAGGAGACCGCCCAGACGCGCATGGAGAACCTGCTGACCACGCACTACAACGGCGGCGAGGAGCTGGACGGTGTGCTCGCCCCGGCCGACCCGCTCTCCCGCGGCATCATCAACGCGCTGCAGAACGCCGGCCTCGGCCCCACCATCGAGGAGGGTCTGCCCGTGGTGACCGGGCAGGACGCCGAGATCGCCTCGATCAAGCTGATCGCCGACGGCGTCCAGCACTCGACGATCTTCAAGGACACCCGCGATCTCGCCGAGCAGGCCATCGTCGCCGCTGAGGCGTTCCTGAAGGGCGAGGAGCCCGAGGCCAACGACACCGAGACCTATGACAACGGGGTGAAGGTCGTGCCGTCGTACCTGCTCGAGGTGCAGATGGTCCTCGCCGAGAACTACGAGGAGATCATGGTCGACTCCGGGTACTACACCGAGGAGCAGGTCGAATCCGGCCAGCTCTGAGCCGGCCACCACTGGAGCACTGAGGCGAGGGTCCGGCCATGCCCACCGGCAGGCCGGGCCCTCCCGCCCGAAGGAGGGCCCATTGAACGATCACATCCTCGAGATGCGGTCCATCACCAAGCGATTCCCCGGCGTCACCGCCCTCAAGGATGTGTCCCTGACGGTGCACGAGGGCGAGATCCACGCCATCTGCGGCGAGAACGGCGCCGGCAAGTCCACCCTGATGAAGGTGCTCTCCGGTGTCGAGCCGGCCGGCACCTACGACGGCGAGATCCACTTCCGGGGCCGCCCCGTCAGCTTCTCCTCGGTCAACGACTCCGAGGCCGAGGGCATCGTGATCATCCATCAGGAGCTCGCCCTGGTGCCCCACCTGTCCGTCGCCGAGAACATCTTCCTGGGCAACGAGCAGGCCAGGGGCGGGATCGTCAGCTGGCACGAGACCAACGCGCGCGCCGCCGAACTGCTGGCGCGCGTGGGCCTGGACGAGAACCCGGTGACTCCCGTCGGCAACCTCGGCGTGGGCAAGCAGCAACTGGTCGAGATCGCCAAGGCGCTCTCGAAGAACGTCCGCCTGCTGATCCTCGACGAGCCGACGGCCGCACTGAACGACGACGACTCCGAGCACCTGCTGGGTCTCATCCGCGGCCTGCGGGACGAAGGCGTCACCAGCATCATCATTTCCCACAAGCTGGGGGAGATCGCGGCGATCGCCGACTCCACGACGGTCATCCGTGACGGCTCGACCATCGAGACGATCGACATGCGCGTCGCCGAGGACCAGCAGACCACGCTGATCCCGCGCCTGATCAAGGGGATGGTGGGCCGCGACATGGATCACCTCTTCCCCGAGCGCCATGCCGAGATCGGCGAGGAGATCTTCCGGATCGAGGACTGGCACGTCACCCATCCCACTCAGCCGGGACGCACCGTCGTCGACGGGGCGTCGCTGAACGTCCGCGCGGGCGAGGTGGTCGGCATCGCCGGCCTCATGGGAGCCGGCCGCACCGAGCTCGCGATGAGCGTGTTCGGCCACTCCTACGGTCGGGACATCTCGGGCACGGCCTACATGCACGGCAAGCCCGTGCGGATGCGCTCGGTCGCCGACGCGATCGAGCAGGGCATCGCCTACGTCTCCGAGGACCGTAAGCAGTACGGATTGAACCTGATCCAGGACATCCGCACCAACGTCACCGCGGCGGGGCTGGGCAAGGTCAGCAGGGGCGGCTGGATCGACTCCAACCAGGAGATCGCGGTCGCCGAGAAGTACCGCTCCTCGCTGAACATCAAGACGCCGACGGTCCTGTCCCTGGTCGGCAAGCTCTCCGGCGGCAACCAGCAGAAGGTGGTGCTCAGCAAGTGGCTGTTCACCGAGCCCGAGCTGCTGATCCTCGACGAGCCCACCCGCGGCGTCGACGTCGGCGCGAAGTACGAGATCTACACGATCATCAATCAGCTCGCCGAGGCCGGCAAGGCCATCATCGTCATCTCGTCGGAGCTGCCCGAAGTCATGGGCCTCTCCGATCGCATCTACACACTGTCCGTGGGCCGGATCACCGGTGAGGTCCCCGCCCAGGACGCCACGCAGGAGCGCCTCATGGAGCTCATGACCATGGAGAGGGAGTGAACACGCCTCATGGCGGGAACCTCTGACCTCAAGGAACTGCTGACGCGCAACATGCGTCAGAGCGGTATCTACATCGCGTTCGTGCTCATCGTCGTGCTGTTCACGATCCTCACCGGGGGAGCGCTGCTGAGCCCCGGCAACCTGACCAACCTGGTGCTGCAGTACTCCTACATCCTGATCCTCGCGATCGGGATGGTGCTGATCATCGTCGCCGGGCACATCGACCTCTCCGTGGGTTCGGTGGTCGCCCTGACCGGCGCGGTCTCGGCCGTCGTGGTGATCGGCAACGGGATGCCCTGGTGGATGGGCGTCCTGGCGGCGCTGGGCACCGGCGTGCTGGTCGGCCTGTGGCAGGGCTTCTGGGTGGCGTTCGTCGGCATCCCCGCCTTCATCGTCACCCTCGCGGGCATGCTCATCTTCCGCGGCATGACCATGCAGGTTCTCGGCAACGTGTCCCTCTCGCCGTTCCCGAACGAGTATCAGTACATCTCCGGCGGCTTCCTCAACGGCCTCATGGGCGGGTACGGGTACGACGCCTTCACGCTGTTCCTCGCGGCCGCGCTGGTCGTGGTCTTCGTGATCCAGCAGTACCGCGGGCGTCTGGCGAAGCTGAAGTACAGCCAGCCCGTCGAGGCCCTGTGGCTGTTCATCCTGAAGAACATCCTGGTCGCGGCCGTGGTCATGGCTTTCGCCTGGCAGCTCGCCAACGCGCGCGGCCTGCCGGTGGTGCTGATCCTGCTGGCCGCGCTGATCCTGATCTACGGATTCGTCAGCCAGCGCACCATCATCGGTCGCCACGTCTACGCCATGGGCGGCAACCTCCAGGCCGCGAAGCTCTCCGGCGTCAAGACCCGGCGCGTGAACATGCTGCTGTTCATCAACATGGGCCTGCTCTCCGCGGTGGCGGGCATCGTCTACTCGGCGCGCTCGAACAGCGCGCAGCCGGGTGCCGGCGAGATGTTCGAGCTCGACGCGATCGCCGCGGCGTTCATCGGTGGTGCGGCCGTGACCGGTGGCATCGGCAAGGTCCAGGGCGCGATCATCGGCGGCCTGATCATGGCCGTGATGTCCAACGGCATGCAGATCATGGGCATCCACCAGTCCACGCAGTCCGTCGTCCGCGGCGTGGTGCTCGTCCTCGCCGTCGCCTTCGACGTGTGGAACAAGAAGCGGGCATCTGCGGGAAGCTGAGCAGCTGAGTAGCTGAGTAGCTGAGTAGCTGAGTAGCTGAGTAGCTGAGCAGCTGAGCAGCTGAGCAGCTGAGCAGCTGGGCAGCGGGAAGCTGACCAGCTGGT
The DNA here is from genome assembly GCF_059391765.1 of Brachybacterium sp. SYSU DS0246. Classification (NCBI taxonomy): domain Bacteria; kingdom Bacillati; phylum Actinomycetota; class Actinomycetes; order Micrococcales; family Dermabacteraceae; genus Brachybacterium; species Brachybacterium sp. SYSU DS0246. The sequence continues at coordinate 11,945 of NZ_JBZXYT010000001.1, forward strand.
TCAGCCGACCAGCTGAGCAGTGGCAAGAAGGTGTAGCTGAGCGGACCGTGACCCCTCGCAGAGAGGGTCGCGGTCCGCTCAGCTACATACTTGTGCCATGCCGCCGGGACAGAGCCGGCATCGCCGGGAGGCGCGCTTCGTCTGTGCTGGTCACAGGGTCGCGCGAGAGCCGGCGAATCGTCGCTCGCTGATCCGTTGCGCACCGACCTACAACGATGTAAAGTCCGGGAACACGTAGTCACGTGACGCAGTGCACTCGCACTGATCGCGGGCGCTCGTGGTGCACGGGCATCGATCCACGTCGGTGGGCGGTCCGAGCGGTACGACGCACAGGCCACCGTCGGCCTGTCGCACATGGCTACCGACCCGGCGGGTTCCGCACGGAGCCCGCGCATTCGTCTCACCGTGATGCCGCTCGGCACCACGGACACCTGATCCCGATGGAGCGATGAGATGAGGACACGTCCACCCCGCCCCGCCCTCGCGCACGGGCCCGGCTCACCGGCCATCAGCCGTCGAAGGCTCTTCGGTGCCGGAGCGCTCGCTGCATCCTCGCTGTCCCTGGCTGGCTGTTCCACACCTCTGGCCGCCGGCCTGCTCGGCTCGGAGCTCGATCCGGGCACCGTGGTGTTCTGGAACCTCTTCGGCGGCGGCGACGGGGTCCGCATGCAGGACATGCAGGCGGGCTACCGCGAGATCTATGGTGCCGATTCGCTCGAGGCCACCACGCTGACCTGGGGCAATCCGTACTACTCCAAGCTGACACTGGCCACGGTGGGCAACAAGCCGCCCGATGTCGCGGTCTCCCACCTCACCCGCGCCAAGCCGCTGTGGGACGGCGGCATCCTCGACCCCATCACCGAGGAGGACCTGGCGAGCGTCGGTCTCTCCAGCGCCGACTTCGCCTCCCAGCCGTGGGAGGCTCAGATCACCGACGGCCAGAACATCGCCATCCCTCTGGACACCCATCCGTTCACGCTCTTCTACAACCGCGATGTCTGCGAACAGGCCGGACTGCTGGACGGTGACGGCCTGCTCGTCGACCTCACCGGGATGGATACCTTCGAGGCGGCCCTCGAAGAGATCAGCGCCGTCACGGGCGGGATCGCCCTGACCGTCGCCAACGTGGCCGAGATCGCGACGCCCTGGCGCTTCTTCTGGACGTTGTACAACCAGATCGAGGGTGTCACCCCCTTCCTCTCCGACGACGGCGCCACGATCAGCGTGGACGAGGACGCCTTCCTCGAGGTCACCTCCAGGACGCAGAGCTGGGTCGAGAAGGGCTGGCTGAACCAGGGCCTCGACTACGCGACCTCGCAGACACAGATGTTCACCGGCCAGGCGGGCTTCTACATGCAGGGCGAATGGGAGATCGCCACCGCGCAGTCGATCGAGGGTCTCGACTTCGGGATGGCCCCGATCCCTCAGCTCTACGACCAGCCTGCTGTCCAGGCCGACTCCCACACGTTCATCCTTCCCCGGAAGGACCGCACGCCCGAGCAGCGCCAGCAGGCGATGCAGTTCATCAAGACGATGCTCGAGCAGAGCATGACCTGGGCCGAGGGCGGGCACGTGCCCGCCTACGTGCCCACCTTCGAGAGCGAGGAGTTCCAGAGCCTGGAGCCGCAGAGGTACTACGCGCCGTCGGCGGACTACGCCGTCTATGACGATGCGGCCTGGTATGGCGGTTCCGGGTCGACCTTCGAGGACACCGTCGGCGCGCAGCTGGGACTGGTCCAGCAGGGATCCCTGGAACCCGAGCGGGCCCTGCAGGTGATCAAGGAACAGCTCGAGATCTACACGTCCACCCCGAGTCCGCTCTGATCCGGAAGGCACACTCATGACGACGACGTCTCCTGCTGTTCCCCGGCCTGCCGGGGTGAGCGAACGGCCTGCCCGTCAGGTCGACGCGAAGCGCAATCGCCCGCAGGCCTGGCTCTTCATCGCCCCGTTCGGGCTGTTCTACCTGGCCTTCATGATCGGGCCGGCGGTCTGGATGTTCATCGCCAGCTTCTTCAACACCTCGACCGTCCACACCGGGCTCGGGTCGTTCGCGGGCCTGGCCAACTACGCCGAGATGTTCGCCCGCGACGACTTCTGGTCCTCGCTGTGGCACACCCTGCAGTTCACGCTGTACACGGTGCCGCCGCTGGTGATCCTCTCGTTCGTGCTCGCGGTGCTGACCAACCGGGCCTCCCGCGGCCAGTGGTTCTTCCGCCTGGCCTTCTTCCTGCCGTTCATCCTGCCCTCGGCGACGATCTCCCTGATCTGGGTCTTCATCTTCACGCCGTCCACCGGTCTGTGGTCACTGCCCGGTCAGCTCCTCGGCCTCGAGGCCGGGGCAGGGATGCTCGCCGATCCGGCCACCGCGATGATCGGAATCGCGATCGCCACGGTGTGGTGGACCATCGGGTTCAACTTCGTCCTCTACCTCGCCGGGCTTCAGGAGATCCCGCGAGAGCTGTACGAGGCCGCCGCCGTCGACGGGGCCTCGCCCTGGCAGCAGATCCGCAGCGTCACGATCCCGCTGCTGCGCCGGACCACCGCGCTGGTGATCCTTCTGCAGATCATCGCCAGCCTGAAGATCTTCGACCAGGTCTACCTGATGACGTCCGGCGGCCCCGGCATCTCGACCCAGGTCGCGCTGGGGCTCATCACCGAGACGGCCTTCACCGACAACCGGATCGGCGCCGCCTCGGCCGCGTCGGTGCTGCTGTTCCTCATCATCATCGTGATCGCCATCATCCAGCAGGTCGTCGAACGTGCTGGTGCCGAGCGCAAGGGGGCTTCCTGACATGACCGCCACCGACACCCGCCGCAGCGGCAGCTCGGGCGTCTCCGCCGCAGCGCCAGCCCCTCGCCGGGACCGCCCCGGCGGCAGCGGACGCTCGTTCACCGTGGTCACCACCGTGATCCTCGTCGTCTTCGCGATCCTCTGGCTCATCCCCAGCCTGTTCGCCCTGAAGACGTCGTTGTCACCCAATGGCGTCGCGGCGCTCGGCGCCCAGGAGATCCTCACAAACTGGACGCCGACGCTCGAGTCCTACGTGACGCTGATGCAGCAGGGCGACATCTGGAACTGGTACCTCGCCAGCGGTGTCACCTCGGTCGTCACGGCCGTGCTGACGCTGCTGTTCGCCTCGATGGCCGCATTCGCCCTCTCACGGCTCCGGTTCCGAGGGCGCGCGCTGGTCTACCTGCTGATCATCGTCGGCCTCATGATCCCCAGCCAGGTGCTGATCGTGCCGATCTTCGAGCAGTTGAGGATCGTGCAGCTGCTGAACACCTACTGGGCGGTGATCCTGCCGCAGGTACCCTCCGTCATCGCCGTGTTCATCTTCAAGCAGTTCTTCGACGGCATCCCCAAGGAGCTCGAGGAGGCCGCCCGCGTCGACGGCGCCGGACTGTGGCGGATCTACTGGGGCGTGATCATGCCGCTGTCGCGCCCGGTCACCGCGGCCGTCGCGATCCTCACCTTCGTGTGGACCTGGAACAACCTGCTGCTGCCGCTGTTCGTGATGTCCAACCCGGCGCTGATGACCATCCCGGTCGGACTGGCGACGGTCCAGGGCAGCTTCGGCCTGCGCTACGCCGACATCCAGGCGGGCGCGATCCTGGCTGCGCTCCCGCTGGTGGTGCTGTACATGTTCTTCCAGCGCCAGATCGTCGAAGGCGTGACGGGGTCCGGCCTGAAGGGCTGAGCGCACGCCGGAGCGGCGGGCTGATTCCCGTCGCTCCCGGGTCACCAGGGTCTGCGCCCTGTCGAGGACACGCTTACCGGCTTCACCGATACCGCTCGGCGCGGATCGGGGGAGCCGGTTTGTCGTGCGCCTGAGTGCAGGTGGCCCGCGTGATGTTGACGGCCGCTTTACAGCGCTGTAAGTTCAGCATGGCGCACGCGGGTCTCCCAGGGCCGGGAGGCTCACGGACTACCGGGCGGCCCCGCTGGGAACCGTCCGACCCGCACTCGACCACGAAGAGGTGGACAGGATCATGCTCGGAACGTCTCGCGGAGGAACGCCCGTACGTCGACGCACTCTTCTGCAGGGTGCCGGGGCACTGGGCGCGCTCGGCGGCCTCGGAGCACTGTCCGGGTGCGCCGGGGCGAACGCTCGTGCCTCGGACGACATCGCCTTCTGGCATCTCATGACGGGGTCCGACGGCGAGACCATGGGCGAACTCGTGGATGAGTACATGGCCTCCGACGGTGCCGCCACGGTGAGCCAGACAGTGCTTGCGTGGGGAGCTCCGTACTACACGAAGCTGGCCATGGCCTCAGCCGGAGGCCGCGCGCCCGATGTCGCCGTCATGCATGCCTCCCGTGTTCCCGGGTACGCGCCAGGGGGTCTGCTGGACGAGTGGGACATCGACCTGCTCGCCGAGTTCGGCGTCCGGAAGCAGGACTTCCCCGAGTTGATCTGGGAGAAGATGTTCTTCGAGGACAAGCTCACGGCGATCGCTCTGGACTCTCACCCCTTCGTCCTCTACTACAACACCGAGATCGCCGAGTCCGCCGGTGTGCTCGACAGCGACGGTCTGCTGATGCCTACAGATACTCCGGAGGACTTCCGGGCGATGGCTCTGGAGCTCGGGGCCAAGGCGCCCAGCGGGTACGGCCTGTCCTGGGGGTATCTCGCAGACGCCTCGAACCAGTGGCGGATGTTCTCGACGTACTACGCGCAGATGGGCGGCACCATAGACCTGCCGGTCGGCGGCAAGATGCAGTATCAGGAGGAGATCGTCGTCGAGGCGATCGAATGGATCCTCTCGCTGATCGACGGCGAGGTGGGCAACCCCAGTCATGACGGCGGCACGGCTGTCTCCGAATTCGCGACGGGCAGTTCAGGCGGTCTCTTCGGCGGCGTCTGGGAGATCGGCGGGCTTGAGGGGCTTCCGTTCGACATGACCGTGATTCCTGGCGTATTCGGCGATCCTGCCGCCTTCGCGGATTCCCATACGTTCGTGCTGCCCCACCAGTCGACCCCCGACGAGGAGCGGCGCCGCAATGTCCATCGAATGGTCGCCTATGTCCTGCAGAACTCGTTGAACTGGGCGGGCGCGGGGCACATCCCGGCCTATACGCCGGTGGTCGAGTCGCCGGAGTACGCGGAACTGACACCGCAGGCCCACTACGCCGACGCCATCGATCACCTCGTCTACGACCCGCCCGCGTGGTTCACCGGCGCCGGCAGCGACTTCCACAACTACTTCGGCAACGACATGCAGAACGTCTGGGCACGGCGCACGGACCCCCTTGACGGCTGGAACGCCTTCGTCGCCCGCATCAACGCACTGCTGCAGAAGCCTGCCCCGGTGTGAGAGCCCGGCACCGCGTCCTTCCTGTACCGCTCAGTTCGCCCGTCGAAGGAGACGATCGATGATGACGACCGACGGCCTGGCCGCCCCTCCGGGCGGAAGCGCGCCACCTGTCGCCCCCGGTGCTGCCGAGCACCTGTCAGCCGGCCGGAAACGCCGGCGCCGCTCCGAGAACCTACGCGGGTGGCTGTACTGCAGTCCCTTCCTTGCGGCCTTCGTGCTGTTCCTCATCTGGCCGACGGTCTACGGGCTGTGGATGAGCTTCACCAGTGCGAGCCTGGCCGGGACCAACACCGAATTCGTGGGGCTGGACAACTGGGTGGAGGCCCTCGGCGACCCGATCGTGTGGCGCTCGCTGGGCAACACGGTCTGGTTCACTGTGCTCTCGACGATCCCGCTGGTCGTCGTAGCGATGCTGATGGCCGTCCTGGTGAACCTGGGGCTCCCGGGGCAGTGGTTCTGGCGCCTGTCCTTCTTCCTGCCGTTCCTGCTGGCCTCGACCGTGGTCTCCCAATTCTGGGCATGGATGTACAACCCGCAACTGGGCCTGATCAATACGTTCCTGGGCTGGTTCGGGGTGACGGGACCGGCCTGGTTGCAGGATCCGGGCACCGCGATGATCGCGGTGGTCGTGACCACCGTATGGTGGACGATCGGTTTCAACTTCCTGCTCTACCTCGCTGCACTGCAGAACATCCCTGACCACCTCTACGAGGCGGCATCGCTGGATGGGGCCGGAGGGCTTCGCAAGTTCCTTTCGATCACCCTGCCGCAACTCGCCCCCACGACGGTGCTGGTGCTGGTACTGCAGCTGCTGGCATCGCTGAAGGTCTTCGATCAGATCTATCAGATGACCGGCGGCGGCCCGGGCGGCGCGACCCGCCCGATTCTCGTCTACATCTACGAGGCCGGCTTCACCGGCTACCGCCTCGGGTATGCCTCGGCCATCTCATACATCTTCTTCTTCATGATCATCATCGTCTCAGTCGCCTACATGGTGATCTCGTCCCGCCGGAGCGTGAAGGCATGAGCGCCGCTGCCCCCACCAGCCCTGCCCGGATCCCGACCACCATGGCTCGGAATGCCGGTGCCGTCGCGGCCGTGCCGAAGCGGCGTCGCGCGCCCACGCCCACCCGCATCATCGCGTTCGTCATCCTGGCTGTGCTTGCGCTGTCCTGGCTCGTGCCGGTGCTGTGGGCGGCACTGACATCGTTCAAGACGGAGGCCGAGGCCGCCGCGATGCCAGTCACGATCATTCCGGAGCAGGGCTTCACGCTGGCGGCGTACGTGAATGTGCTGACCGAGGGCCTCGTACCCCGGTGGGCCTGGAACAGCCTGCTGACCTCGACCCTCGTCACGCTGATCACCGTGACGATCTCGGCACTGGCCGGCTATGCGCTCTCGCGGCTGAAATTCGCGGGACGCCAGATGATCATCGCGCTGATCGTCGCCTCGATCATGATCCCGGCACAGATCCTCATCGTGCCGCTGTTCCAGCTGATGCTGACGCTGGATCTGGTCGATACCTACTGGGGGATCATCCTGCCGCAGGTCGTCGCGGCCCCAATGGTGTTCATCCTCAAGAAGTTCTTCGACCAGATACCGTTCGAGCTCGAGGAGGCGGCGCTGATGGATGGCGCGAGCCGGCTGCGGATCTTCTGGAGCATCGTGCTGCCGTTGTCGCGCCCGATCCTCGGTGCAGTCGCGATATTCGTGTTCATCGGCGCCTGGAACAACTTCCTGTGGCCGTTCATCGTCATCAACGACTCGAACCTGATGACTCTCCCGACGGGCCTGCAGACCGTCGTCAGCGCCTATGGAGTCCAGTACGCCCAGAGCATGGCCCAGGCGATGCTCGCGGCCCTGCCGCTGATCGTGGTGTTCATGTTCTTCCAGCGTCAGATCATCCGCGGGATCGCGACCACCGGCATCGCCGGAACCTGAAGGAGAGCGTCTCGCACGGTCGGCACGCCCACCGGTTCCACCGATACGTCTCGCTCCTGAGACATATCGGTGGAACCGGTTCGTCGTGTTGCGCATGTCGTGCCGAGGAGGAGCCGCATATGTCGTCTTGACGTCGAGGAGAGCCCGGCAGTCGCGGGTCGCTGCGCCCGAGTGATCGTGTCCTAGATGTGACATGGCGCACCGATTCTCACGTTAGACTCCTGCCAGCCCGCGACGACGCGGGGCATCTGGCGCATCGAAGGAGATGGCAATGACCGGCAGATATGGATTCTCACGACGTCACGCTCTGGGCCTCGGCGGGGTGGCCCTGGCCGGAGCCGGCCTGACCGCGTGCGGCGGCAACACCGGCGGGCTGACGGGTGGCGGGGGAGGTGGTGGAGAGACCCTCTCGCAGTGGTACCACCAGTACGGGGAGGACGGCACGCAGGACGCCGCGACCAAGTACGCCGAGGCGTACGAGGCGGGCACCGTGGAGGTCAACTGGGTCTCCGGTGACTACGCCTCCCGGCTGTCGACAGCGCTGCTCTCCGGCGGCGGGGTGGATGTGTTCGAGAACAACGCGATCGCCGTCGACCAGGCCGAGCAGGGCCGCTACGTCGAGCTCACCGACATCGTCGACCCGGTCAAGGACCAGTTCAACGAGGCCTCCCTGGGCCCGGTCACCATCGGTGACCAGATCTGGGGCGTCCCGATGCTGCTGGACCCCCAGCACTTCTACTACCGCAAGAGCATGTTCGAGGCCGCCGGCATCGCTCCGCCGGAGACTTTCGACGACCTCGTCGCAGCCGCCACCGAACTGACCACGCCCGACCAGAAGGGGCTGTTCCTCGGCAATAACTTCGACGCGTGCACCTACCCGATGATCTGGGCCGCCGGTGGGAGCCCCATGAACGAGGCCCGCGACGCCGTCGCGTACAACACGCCCGAGTACGCCGAGGGGCTCGCCGCGATCCAGCAGATGATCGCCGACGACGTCCTGCTGACCGGTGCGCCCTCGGACTGGGCCGATCCATCGGCCTTCGCCTCGGGCCTGGCCGCGATCGCGTGGGGCGGCTGCTGGGCGCTGCCGGCCCTCGAGGAGTCGCTGGACGACGTCGGCGTCTTCCCCCACCCGGCCGTCGGCGCCGGTGGGCGCCAGGTCGCGTTCATCGGCACCTGGAACGAGCAGGTCGCCGGCAACAGCGAGAAGGCCGAGGAGGCCAAGGAGTTCGTGAAGTGGCTGTGGATCGAGCAGGCGGAGTTCCAGACCGACTGGGCGCTCAGCTATGGCTTCCACATCCCCTCGATCACGTCGGTGGCCGATGCCGCAGACGCCCTCAAGGACGGCAACGGCCTCGAGATCGCGACCATGGCCAAGGACATGGGTGTGACCGGCACCCCCGAGTGGACAGGTGAGGTTAGCACCCCGCAGGCCGACGCGATCAGCAACATCCTCAAGAACGGCGCCGATCCCGCCGAGGAGCTCGCCGCAGCGGAGGAGGCCAGCAACCGGGTCCTGGACTCGTGAGCACGCAGGCCACCACTCCGTCGGGAGCCTCGTCCGCGCACTCCGCCGGTTCCTCGGCCGGAGAGCCACGGACCCGTCCGTCGGCCGCTGTCGACCGCGGCGGTCGGAGCCGCCACGGGCCCGACGGCGCCGGCCCTGTTCGCACCGGGCCGACGAGGATCAAGGGCAACAACCTCGCCTTCTGGCTGTTCTTCACGCCGTTCCTGGCCGGGCTGGCGGTCTTCACGATCCTCCCCCTGATCTGGGGCGGCACGCTGAGCCTGTTCGAGGCGCGCGGGACGGTGCTGCCCACCCGCTTCGTCGGGCTCGAGAACTTCACGGGCTTCCTCGTCGACACCGCGTTCCTGCAGTCGCTGCGCACGTTCATCGTGTTCGCCCTGTTCATCGTGCCGGTGACCATGGCCGCCTCCCTCGGCCTCGCCGTGCTGATCAACGGGCTGCCCCGGTTCCAGACGTTCTTCCGCTCGGTGTTCTTCCTGCCCACCGCGTGCAGCTACGTCGTCGCGTGCGTGGTCTGGAGGCTCTCGCTGTTCAACGGCCTGGAATCGGGCATCGTGAATCAGCTGCTGGGCGTCGTGGGCCTGGATGCGGTCTCGAGCTGGCTCTCGGCCTCGCCGTACTGGTGGATCGTGCTGGTCTCGGTGCGGCTGTGGCTGCAGGTCGGCTTCTACATGCTGCTGTTCCTCGCCGGACTGCAGGCGATCCCGACTCAGCTCTACGAAGCGGCCGCGGTCGACGGGCTCAGCCCCGGCGGGTTCCGCATGTTCCGCCTGATCACACTGCCGCAGCTGCGCACCACGTCCGCCGCGGTGCTGCTGCTCCTGCTGATCGCCGCCTTCCAGGCGTTCGACGAGTTCTACAACCTCACCGGCAACAATCCCGAGACCAGGCCTCCGCTGGTCTATCTCTACAACATCGCTCTCGGCCCGCAGCAGGACTTCGGCACCGGCTCGGCCGGCGCCCTGGTGCTGACGGCGATCATGGTGATGGCCGGGCTGCTGCAGACCTGGCTGGTGGGCTTCGGATCCAACGACGACGGGGCCCGCACGGGCCGCTTCCGGTTCCTGCGGGGCCTCGGCCGCCGGGGCGCAGCGCCGGCTGTCGGGAAGGAGGGGCGATGACCGCCCAGCTCAACATCGTCGGCCAACGACGAGGCAGCATCGGCCTGACGCTTCGGTACGTGGTGGCGTCCGCGCTGGCGGTGGTGTTCCTCGTGCCGTTCTACGCGATGATCAAGACGGCGCTGTCCACGAACGACGAGATCTACTCGCGCGAGTTCGTGTTCTGGCCCAGCGACCCGCAGTGGCAGCGCATCCCGGAACTGTTCGCGGATCCGCGGTATCTCGATGCCCTGATGAACTCGGCGATCATGGCGGTGCTCTCGACCTCGCTGTCGATCCTCATCGCCTCGCTCGCCGGCTACGCGCTGGTGCGAATCCCCAACCGCGCGGCCAAGCCGATGTTCATCCTGGTCATCACGGTGCTCCTGGTGCCGGCGCCGACGGCGTTCGTGCCGAACTTCATCATCGTCGCCTCCCTGGGTTGGATCGGCACCCTGCAGGGGCTGATCGTTCCGGGCCTGTTCAGCGCGTTCAACGTGTTCCTGTTCCGGCAGTTCTACGTGAACTTCCCCCGGGAGATCGAGGAAGCCGCCTACATCGACGGGGCAGGGTTCTTCCGCACGTTCTTCCGAATCGTCTTCCCCAACACGCTGCCGTTCGCCTCGGCGCTGACGGTGCTGGGGTTGATCGGCTCGTGGAACGCGTTCCTGTGGCCGCTGGTGGTCGCGGGCGACGGGCAGAACGCGATGACGGTGCAGATCTACCTGTCCTCGTTCCTGACCGCGCAGACCTTCGACTACGGAGGCCTGTTCATGGCGGCCACCGTCAGCCTGCTCCCGGTGCTGCTGGTGTTCTTCGTGCTCCAGCGCTACCTGGTCGCGGGCATCGCCGCGACCGGATTGAAGGGATGAGTGATGACCGCTGAACCGGCGTGGGAGGTGCCGCTGGCCGACCCTGCCGTCGTCCGCACGCCCGACGGGTGGATCGCCTACGGGACCGGTCCGGTGCGGGACGGTCTGGCCGTTCCCGCCGCCGTCTCGTCGGACCTCCAGCAGTGGGAGGGGATCGGCAACGTGCTCGAGGCCCTGCCATCCGAGGCGGGCGATTCGTATTGGGCGCCGGAGGTCTGCCACCGGGACGGCGCCTGGTGGATGTACTACTCGGTGGGCCACGACGACCGCGGCCACCGGGTGCGAGTCGCCCGGGCCGAGCACTCGCGGGGCCCGTTCCGCGATCAGGGGCTCGTGCTCACGCCCGACGAGCTGTTCGCGATCGACGCCTCGCCGTGCCGACTGCCGGACGGGTCGTGGTGGCTGTTCTTCGCCCGCGACGTCCTCGAGCATGAACGGCCGGGGACTCACCTGGCGGCCGCGCCGCTGCCGACGCCGACCACGCTGGGGGAGACGGTCCCGGTGCTGGAGCCGTACGCAGATTGGCAGATCTTCGAGCGGGACCGGGAGATGTACGGCTCCACGTACACCTGGCACACGCTCGAGGGCCCGCACGTCGTGGTGCGCGACGGCATGCTGCTGCTGACCTACTCGGGCGGCTCCTGGCAGGGTCCCGGGTACCGCACCGCGTGGGCGCACGCCTCCACGCCGGTGGGTCCCTGGACACTGCCGGAGGCGGGGGAGGACGTGCTGCTGGCGACCGACGAGGAGTTCATCGGTCCGGGTCACAACTCGTGCACCGTCGGGCCTGACGGCCAGGACCTGATCGCGTTCCACGCGTGGGATGCCGAGCTCACCGGGCGCTTCATGCATCTGCGCGAGCTCCGCGTCGGCACGGACCCCGCCCGCCTCAGCGTTCGTAGGTGAGGATGCGGTAGCGCAGGCCGTTGGCCGCTTCGTGCCACCCGGACTCCGGATCGGCCGACGTCTGCCGGAAGGCGCTGGGGACCTCGGGGGCGGTGGTGTCCCCGTCGACGTCGAGGTCGATCTCGGTGACGGAGAGCAGATCCGCGTCGTCCATCGCCTCCCGGTAGACCCCGCCGCCGCCGATCACCCAGATCGTCCCGTCCTGCGCGGCCAGCGACTCCTCCGCGAGGCGCAGCCCTTCCGGCAGGTCCCGCGCGCGAACCGCACCGTCCTCGGCGAAGTCGTCGTCGCGGGTGATGACGATGTTGGTACGGCCCTGCAGGGGGCGGAATCGGGGCGGGAAGGACTGCCAGGTCCGCCGGCCCATAACCACGGGGCAGCCCTGGGTGGTGCGCTTGAAGTGGGTGAGGTCCTCGGGCAGATGCCACGGCATCGTGCCGTCCGCACCGATCACGCCGCTGCGCGTCTGCGCCCAGATCATCCCGATGCGCGGGCGGATGGGGCCACCGCTGCCGGCAGGGGCACCGGACCGGGCTGAGGCGCCGGATGCGGTCTCGTCGGCCGGTCCCATCAGACCGCGACCGGCGCTTTGATGCCCGGGTGGTGCTCGTAGCCCGCCACCTCGAAGTCCTCGAGGACGTAGTCGAGGATCGAGTCCGGGCGGCGGGTGATCCGCAGGCTCGGGTAGGGGTAGGGCTCGCGGGCGAGCTGCTTGGTGACCTGCTCGATGTGGTTGTCGTAGATGTGGCAGTCCCCGCCGGTCCACACGAAGTCACCGACCTCGAGATCGGTCTGCTGGGCGACCATGTGCGTCAGCAGCGCGTAGCTGGCGATGTTGAAGGGGACCCCGAGGAACATGTCGGCGCTGCGCTGGTAGAGCTGACAGGAGAGCCTGCCGTCGTGGACCTCGAACTGGAACAGGGCATGGCAGGGCGCCAGCGCCATCGCCGGGATGTCGGCCGGATTCCAGGCGGTCACGATCAGTCGCCGCGACTCCGGATTGGTGCGGACCTGCCGGACGACGTCACTGATCTGGTCGATCACGCCGCCCTCGGGGGTGGGCCAGGAGCGCCACTGCGCCCCGTAGACCGGGCCCAGCTCGCCGTTCTCGTCGGCCCACTCGTCCCAGATGCTCACCCCGCGCTCCTGCAGCCAGCGCACATTGGTGTCCCCGCGCAGGAACCACAGCAGCTCGAGCGCGAGCGAGCGGAAGTGGACGCGTTTGGTGGTGATCAGCGGGAAACCCGCCGAGAGGTCGTAGCGGAGCTGGCGGCCGAACAGGCTGCGGGTCCCGGTGCCGGTGCGGTCGCCCTTGGGGCTGCCGGTCTCCAGGACCTCGCGCAGCAGGTCCTCGTACGGGGTCGGGATGGTCACCGGGGGTGCTCCTCGATATCTGGGGCGGATAGGGATGCGGGAGTACGTGCTGATGACGATGGCGCGGAGATGCCGGTGCTCTCCATGGTCGACTCCCGCGTGACCACGGTGTACGGGGTGTCCACCACGCGGGGCGGGCCGTCGTAGCCCTGGATGCGCTCGGCCAGCAGGTCCAGCACCGTGGCCGCCAATCGAGACTTGTCCGGGGAGACACTGCTGAGGGACGGGGCGGTGAACGGCGCGTCGGGCGTGTCGTCGTATCCGATCACGGCGATCTCCTCGGGCACCCGTCGGCCCAGGCGTCGCAGCTTCGCCAGCGCGCCGATCGCGAGGTCGTCGTTGCCGCAGACGATGCCGTCGATGTCGGGGTGCTCCTCCAGCAGCGTCTGGGCTCCGTCGAAGCCGTCGATGCGCCGCCAGTTCGGGAGCGTCCGCACGACCGCCTCGTCGGGGGAGAGGCCGAACTCGCCGATCGCGGAGAGGAAGCCGTCCCGGCGCAGGGAGCCGGAACTATGGGGCTGCTGCCCGTGCTCGGTGTCGATCACGCCGAGGAAGGCCAGGCGGCGCCGGCCGGTCTCGAGCAGATGCGACGTCGCATCGAAGGACGCGGAGACGTTGTCGATACGCACGTAGTCGCTGCCCTGGGGGAGGGTCTCGGGCAGGTGCTCGCCGATGAACGCGGTGGGCTGGCTGGTGCGCTCCATGCGCGCGAACAGCTCCTCCTCGAGTTCGAGAGGACTGAAGATCACGCCGTCGCCGAAGACCCGTTTGAAGCCCTCCAGCACGGTGCGCTCTGCGTCGCGGCCGCCCGAGGTCGAGTGCAGCACGATGGTCTGACCGCGTCGCTGGGCCTCGTCGATGAACTCCTGGGCGAGATTCGAGAAGTAGGAGAGATTCAGTGACGGCACCGCGAGGGTGATCATCCGGCTGGCCCCGGTGCGCAGCTGCTGCGCCGCGACCTGGGGGCGGTAACCCACCTGCAGGATCGCCTCGCGGACGCTCTCCCGGGTCGACTCGCGCACATGCGGGTAGTCGTTGACCACGTTCGAGACGGTCTTGATCGAGACCCCCGCGAGCTCGGCGACATCGCGCAGCGACGGAGGGCGCTGGCGGCCGGTCGAGGAGTGCGTGGGCATACCTATGATTCTCGCACCGAACCGGGCCGCGGCGGCTGCAGGGCGCGCAGCGGTGGGGTCGGGCGATCAGCCCGACGCGCCCGTGAGACCCCGTTGACGCGGTCCTCTTGCTGTGAAAAGGTGTTTGCAACGATGTAAACCTGGTTGTCGCACCTGGTCATCGCATCGTGTCCCGTCGCACTGTCGCGCGAACCGGCGCCCACTCCCCAGAAGGATCCTGACACCGATGTCTCCTGCGCTGACCCTCACCGTCAACCCCGCCTTCCGCGTCGCGCCCGTGCGCCGCCGCACCTTCGGTGCGTTCGTCGAGCACCTGGGCCGCTGCGTCTACACCGGCATCCACGAGCCCGATCATCCCTCGGCCGACGAGGACGGCTTCCGCACCGACGTCCTCGAGCTCACCCGTGAGCTCGGCGTCAGCTCGGTGCGCTACCCCGGCGGCAACTTCGTCTCCGGCTACAAGTGGGAGGACGGCGTCGGGCCCCTCGAGCAGCGACCCGCCCGCCACGACCTCGCCTGGCACTCCACCGAGCCCAACACCGTCGGCCTGGACGAGTTCATGGCCTGGGCGAAGAAGGCCGAGGTCGAACCGATGTACGCCGTGAACCTCGGCACCCGCGGGGTCGAGGAGGCCCTGGACGTGCTGCAGTACGCCAACGCCCCGCAGGGCATCGAGCTCTCCGATCAGCGCGCCGCCAACGGGTCGCCCCAGCCGCACGGCATCCGCATGTGGTGCCTGGGCAACGAGATGGACGGCCCCTGGCAGACCGGCCACAAGACCGCCGAGGAGTACGCCCGGGTGGCCACCGAGGCAGCCCGTGCCATGCGTCAGGAGGACCCGGACCTCGAGCTGATCGCCTGCGGCTCCTCGAACTCGCAGATGCCCACCTTCGGGGCGTGGGAAAACACCGTGCTGACCGAGGCCTACGACTTCGTGGACATGATCTCCGCCCACGCGTACTACTCGGAGAAGGACGGCGACCAGGCCTCCTTCCTCGCCTCGGCCGACGACATGGACTACTTCATCGACTCCGTCGTCGCCACCGCCGACCATGTGCGCGCGAAGCTGAAGCGCGACAAGCGCATCATGGTCAGCTTCGACGAGTGGAACATCTGGTACCAGCACCGCGCCGAGTCCCGCCCGCCGAGCGGCGACGACTGGCCCGTCGCCCCCGTGCTGCTGGAGGACGTCTACTCCGCGATGGACGCCGTGGTGTTCGGCAACCTGCTGATCTCCCTGCTGCGCCACAGCGACCGCGTCGCCTCCGCGTCCCTCGCCCAGCTGGTCAACGTGATCGCCCCGATCATGACCGAGCCCGGCGGGCGTGTGTGGAAGCAGACCACCTTCCATCCGTTCTCGCTCACGTCCCGCCACGCCAAGGGCGAGGTGCTCGACGTGCGGCTCCAGTCGCCGACGTTCGAAAACCAGCGCTTCGGCACCAGCACCTCGGGCGACGCGGTCGCGACCTGGGACGAGGAGACCGGGGACCTCACCGTCTTCGTCGTCAATCGCGACGCCTCGGGGCCGCTCGACCTGGGCGTGGACCTCACCGCCTTCGCCGGGCTCAAGCTCGTCGAGGCCCTCACCCTCCACCACGAGGACCCGTACGTGGCGAACACGGCCGACGCCCCCGACACCGTCACCCCGCAGAAGAACGAGTCGATCGCGCTCGCCGACGGCCGCCTGACCGGTGAGCTGCCCGCGATCTCGTGGTCGATCATCCGCCTGAGCCGCACCGGCGCCTGAGCAAGGAGAACTCCGATGAGCAACCCTGCCCGCACTGTCACCACCGGCCTGGCCTCGGCGCTGAGCGCCCCCAGCCACGGCACCGGTACCACCGGATCGACCGGCCCCTCCAGCAGGCGGACCGACGGGCCCGCGCGCGTGGTCGTCGACCTCGACCTGCCCGGCGCCACCATCTCCCGCCATCTGTACGGCCACTTCGCCGAGCACCTCGGCCGCTGCATCTACGGCGGCTTCTTCGTCGGCGAGGACTCCGAGATCCCCAACACCCGCGGCATCCGCCACGACGTGGTCGACGCCCTGCGCGCCCTGCGGATCCCCAACCTGCGCTGGCCCGGCGGCTGCTTCGCCGACGAGTACCACTGGAAGGACGGCATCGGCCCGCGCGAGCAGCGCCCTCGCATGGTCAACTCCCACTGGGGCGACGTGGTAGAGGACAACTCCTTCGGCACCCACGAGTTCATGGACCTCGTCGAGCTGCTGGGCACCGAGGCCTACGTCAACGGCAACGTCGGCTCCGGCACCGTGGCCGAGATGAGCGAGTGGATCGAGTACCTCACCCGTGCCGACGACTCCCCGATGGCCTCCCTGCGCCGGCAGAACGGGCGTGAGGAACCGTGGAAGGTGCCGTACTTCGGGATCGGCAACGAGGCCTGGGGCTGCGGCGGCAACATGCGCGCCGAGGACTACGCCGCCCTGGCCAGGCAGTACTCGACCTACGTGCGCGATCACGCGGGCAACGACGTCACGCGCATCGCGGCCGGCGCCAGCGATGACGACTACGGCTGGACCGAGGCGCTGATGAAGGCCATCGGCACCCTCAAGGGCCGCGAGACCAAGCCCAAGCCCTTCCAGGCGATCTCCCTGCACCACTACACGATGTCCGGGCCGTGGCAGGACAAGGGCAGCGCCACCGAGTTCACCGAGGACGAGTGGTACCTGACCCTCGCCCGCGCCGCCCGCACCGAGGAGCTCGTCGCCCGCCACTCCACCGTCATGGACCACTACGACCCGCACAAGCAGGTGGGCCTCGTCCTGGACGAATGGGGCACCTGGTGGAACGTGGAGCCCGGCACCAACCCCGGCTTCCTGTACCAGCAGAACACCGTGCGTGACGCCCTGGTCGCCTCGCTCCACTTCGACGGCTTCCACCGCCACGCGGACCGCCTGGTCATGGCCAACATCGCCCAGACCGTCAACGTGCTGCAGGCGATGGTCCTCACCGACCCGGACTCCGGCGCGCT
The DNA here is from genome assembly GCF_059391765.1 of Brachybacterium sp. SYSU DS0246. Lineage (NCBI taxonomy): Bacteria > Bacillati > Actinomycetota > Actinomycetes > Micrococcales > Dermabacteraceae > Brachybacterium > Brachybacterium sp. SYSU DS0246. Next base: position 29,109 of record NZ_JBZXYT010000001.1, read on the forward strand.
GGTGCTCACGCCGACGTATCACGTGTTCGAGATGAACGCCGGTCACCAGGACGCCGCGGCGCTGGACGCCCACGTGCTGCTGCCCGAGGAGCCGCGCGAGATCGAGGGCCGCACCCTGCCGTCGATCTCCGCCTCGGCGTCGACGACGGGGGAGACGGCGCTGATCTCGCTGTCGAACCTGGATGCCTCCGAGGGCCGCACGCTCGTGCTGGACCTGCGCGGCCGCGAGGTCACCGGGCATTCGGCGCGGGTGCTCACCGGAGCGTCCTCTGCCGCGCACAACACCCCGGAGCAGCCCGACGCGGTGGCCCCGGTGGAGCTGACGACGGTGCGCGAGCACGAGCGCGGCCTCGAGGTCGAGCTCCCGCCGCACTCCTTCGCGACGGTGCAGCTGCAGCTGGCCTGAGGGCGGGCCGCGGGTGGGCTGGCGCCTGGCCGCGGCGCCCCACGAACGCTGCGCCCTCGCTCAGCCGTCGTACCCTCACGCAGCCGCCGCACCCCCGCTCAGCCGCCGCGACGCAAGAGGTGCCGCTGACGTGGTACTTCTCGGTGCACGAGCGGTCCCGGCTGGGTCCCGCGACCGCCGGGGCCTGAATGGTGCCGCTGCAGTCGGGTCGAAGGCGAGCCCGTATCTGGGTTGCTCGCGCCTGGCTTGGCTATGGCGAAACAAAGCGTATACAGGTACGGTTACCTGCATACGGTCTGTTTCGGGAGGTGAGAGCCATGGGGGCAGAGACGCTGCGTCCGAAGCACGCGTGGCGTGGGGGCATGTCCCGGAGCACCCTCTACCGCGCGGCCCAGTCGGGGCGGTACGAGCGCATTGCTCGGGGCATCTACCGGCCGTCCGACGCGCCAGCCGCGGACTGGGACTGGATCGAGGCTGCCACCCGTCGTCGAGACGCGACGATCTGCCTGACTTCGGCGCTCGCTTTCCACGACCTCACTGACGCGATTCCTGATGCGCTCGACGTCGCCATCCCGCGCGGAGCCCGCATCCCTGCCACCGAGGCGGCAATCAACTGGCACCTGTTCGCCAAGGACACATTCACCCTCGGCCGCGCTGACATCGCGGTCCCGAGAACGGCCCAACGCATCGGCATCTACTCGCCCGAGCGGTGCATCGCCGACGCCTTCCGCCTTCGCGGCGACGTCGGATACGAGCTCGGCAGAGACGCCCTTCGCGAATGGCTGCGCAGGGGTGGCAGGCCGGCCGATCTCATGGAGATCGCGTCCAGGCTCCCCAGGGCCGAGGGGCCAATCCTTCAGGCACTGGACATCCTCGCGTGAGCACAGGCGAGGCAGTCTTTCGGCAGCTTCAGAACCGAGCCCGATCGGACGGCGCCAAGGCCGGTAAGCCCACTCCCACGGCCGAGTACCTCACCCGTCACGTGCCTGAATCGTTCCTTGAGCGGCTCGCCCGCACGGATCACCGGGACAACTTCATCTTGAAGGGCGGCATTCTGCTTGCCGTCTACGGCGTACGCCGCCCCACGAAGGACGTGGACTCTGAAGCGGTCAATGTCTCTGTCACGCCCGAGCACATCGTGGACGTTGTGCGTCACGTGGCGGCAGTCGATGTCGCGGATGGTGTCTGGTTCGACGTGGACGCGGTCAGCATCCAGGAGATTCGCGACGACGCCGAGTATCCCGGCATGCGGGTGCGGGTCAACTGTCGTGTCGGGCCTCAAATGCTCGTCGTGGTCTGGGACATCTCCACGGGCGACCCGATCGTGCCGCTGCCGCGGCCGGTTAAGGTTCCTCGGGTGCTCGGTCACGACATAGAGATGCTGGGCTACGCGCCGGAGACCACCGTGGCCGAAAAAGGCGTGACCATTCTGGAGCGGGGGACCGCGAGCACCCGGTGGCGCGACTACATCGACATCGTCCAGCTGAGCGAGAAGCACGGTGTTGATGAGGACCTGCTTCTGGAATCAGCCCAGGCCGTGGCCCGGTATCGCAAAATTGCCCTCGGTCCGATTGCACCTGTCATCGCAGGGTACGGGGCCATCGGCCAGGTGAAGTGGGCTGCCTGGAGACGCAAGGAACGCCTCGAGGACGTCAGCGAGCCTTACCTTGACGCCCAGATGGCCAAGGTTGCCACAGTCCTCGACCCCGTATTCAGACGGTCTGACCGAGCGTAGGTTCGGTCGCGATTTCCGGACCGGATCGGATGCACGAAGCCGGGGCCGGAAGTTCAGGGCCGGATCGAGTAGGTTCTCGCGTGTGACCGCATCTCCCTCCGCGCCTGCTGCGCCGACTCCTTCGCTGCCCGAGCCTGTCCCCATCGACCTCGGCGGGGTCCGGATCGCCATCTACGAATTCGGAGCGGATGGCAGCGCCTCCCGCGGTGACGTCCTGTTCTGCCATGGCACCCCGTGGTCGGCCCAGGTGTGGGCACCGGTGGCCCGGGCCCTGAGTGCGACCTTCCGGGTGCATCTGTGGGACATGCCCGGCTACGGCCGTTCCGGCAAAGGGGTCGACGTCCCGCTCGACCTGGTGACCCAGGGTGAGCGGTTCGCGCGGCTGCTCGAGCACTGGGAGCTGGCGAACCCCCACGTGATCGCCCACGACATCGGCGGCGCGGTCGCCCTCGGCGCCCACCTGCGTGGCGGCAGCCAGTTCGCCTCGCTCGCGCTGTGGGACGCCGTGACACTCGACCCGTGGGGGTCGCCGTTCTTCCGGCTCGTCGCCGAGCACGCCGACGTCTTCACCGCCCTGCCGCCCGCGCTCCACGCCGCCCTGGTGCGCGAGTACATCAGCGGGGCCGCGCACCGCACGCTGACCGCGGAGCAGTCGGAGCTGCTGGTCTCTCCCTGGATCGAGGGGGAGGGGCAGGCCGGGTTCTACCGCCAGATCGCAGCGCTGAGCCCCGAGCACACCGAGCCCCTCGTGGAACGGCTCCACCAGGTGCGCTGCCCCGTGACGATCGGCTGGGGCGAGCAGGACCCGTGGATCCCGGTCGAGCAGGCCTCCCGGCTGCGGGAGGCGCTGCCGGGAGAGCCGCCGCTGACTGTGCTGCCGGGCGTCGGGCATCTCGCGCCGATCGAGGCGACCGAGCCGGTCGCCACGGCGCTCGCGGAGTGGCTCGCGGGGGCCGCTGATCAGGGCGCTTCGGCCAGCGCCTGACCGCGGCGCCTCGACCTGCCCCTGATCGCGCTGCCACGAACCGAGCCTGGCCGCGCTGACAGCCCGCGCGTGCCCGGCGACCGAGCCCGCACCAGTTGTATTCAACCGAAGGGTTGACGACGTGGCGGAGCAGGCGTAGCGTCGCCGTTGTTAACCAAGAAGTTGAGAAAGGGATGTATGGACGACGACACTCTCTCGAGGGCCTTCGCCGCTCTCGCCGACCCCACCCGTCGCGACCTCGTCTCCCGGCTCACTCTCGGGGACGCCACCGTGGGCGAGCTCGCCGCCCCCTATGACATGTCGCTGCAGGCCGTGAGCAAACACCTCGCGGTCCTCGAATCCGCCGGTCTCGTCACCCGCCGGCGCGATGCCCAACGCCGCCCCGTGCATCTCGACGCCGAGACGCTGGGGGAGCTGACCACCTGGATCGACCGACATCGCAGGGCCGCCGAGGCACGCATGTCCCGCCTCGACGAGGTCCTCGAGCACGCAGGAACCCCTGACGCAGGCCTCACCGATTCTCAGGAGACATCGCCATGAACGTCACCGACCGTCTGACCACTGCCGCCATCGAAGCCGACCCCGACGTCCCCCTGATCCGCATCACCCGGGACTTCCCTGCTACTCCGGAGCAGATCGTCCGCGCTCACACCGACCCGGACCTCTACGCCCAGTGGGTCGGGCCCAAGGACCTCTCGACCCGCATCGACCACTGGGACGCCCGCACCGGCGGCTCCTGGGCCTTCACCAACATCCGGGGTGAGGAGGAGTACTCCTTCCACGGCTGCTTCCACGAGGTCTCCGAGAATCGCATCGTCCAGACCTTCACCTTCGACGGCTGGCCCGAGGGGGTCTCGCTGGAGACGATGCGATTCGAGGACCTGGGGGACGGCTGGACCCGCATGCACAGCCAGTCGCTGACCGACTCCTTCGAGGCGCGCGGTCAAATGCTGGAATCCGGCATGGAAGTCGGCATCAACGAGGGCTACGCGAAGCTCGACGAGCTCCTCGAGGCCGGTTCCGTGCCGGCGGGAGCACAGTCTCCTGCGGCGGAGCAGACAGCGTGAGCACCCCGCTGCCCCAGCTCCCGCCCGACGCGAAGTACCGCGCCATCTCCGACCGGTTCACCGAGACGGTCGGCGGGGTGAAGGACTGGGACGCACCCACGCCCGTCGCGGAATGGCGTGCCCGGGATGTCGTCGACCATCTCGTCACGTGGCTGCCGGCCATGATCCACGGGGGCTCGGATGTCCGCTTCTCGGCCGGGCCGTCGGCGGACGACGACCCCGTCGGCGCCTGGAACCATCTCGATAGGCAGGTCCGTGAGCTGTTCGAGGACCCGGCTGCCGCGCAGCACCTGCACTCGAATCCGCACACCGGCCAGGACAGGCCGGTCCCGGACGTCGTCGACTCGGTCTTCACCGGGGACGTCTTCTTCCACACCTGGGACCTGGCTCGCTCATCGGGCCAGGACGACGCGCTCGATCCCGACATGGTCCACGAGGCGCTGGCCGGGATGAGTGCCATGGAGGAGATGCTGCGATCCAGCGGCCAGTTCGGGCAGCAGCAGCCCGTGCCGCAGGAGGCGACCGAGCAGGAGAAGCTCTTCGCCTTCCTGGGCCGCGATCCGCGATGGGAGGCTGCGGCCGGCTGATCTCCTCCAGGCCCGATCGCCGAGCGGACCCTTCGGCGTCAGACGTTCCCGCGGGAACGCCTCCGGGCGAGGTCGTCGACGTCTTGTCGCGGCACATCACTCGCGGCACGCCGCCCGCCGATCAGGAGTCGCCGCTCGAGGCGGGGAACTCGTCGTCGCTGACAGGCATGGCCCCGACGATCGCGGGCACCTCATCGGCCGTCACCGGGTGGTCGAACACGGCCGCGTGCACCCGGACGTCGAGGTGGGCGCCGCGGGGTATGTCCCGCGGAGCGGACCAGGCGAGGCTCGTGCCGATTCCTACGTAGTCCGATGCGCGCACGAACCACGGGTCGACACGACTCTGCGTCTGGATGTCCTGCACGAGCACGAGACTGGTCCACTCGTTGCCGTGGCGTCGCTGGACGACCAGGAACGGACTCGTCGACCCATGGGCGATCGACTCCCCGTGACCGTCCTCGACCAGGATGCGGGTCTCGTCCGCGTCGGGCAGACGCCAGAACAGGCCCCCGTACCCCGCCCCCAGCCGGCCCCGGTTCGCGGGGCTCGTCAGGCGCACGTCGGCGGTGTCCGCGTACAGGCGGCTGCGCCAGGCAAGGCCCCACCCATAGTGCTCGGGCAGGACGAACGCCCGGAGGCGTCGCCGTTCGAGCAGGACGTCGCGGCCATCATGATCGAGCCACCTGACCTCCGAGCGCAGATCGCGCCCGGTCTCCGCGGTCTCCGTCCCGCGGATCTCCTGGACACCCTGGTTCGCCAGCAGGGTCGAGCCACGGCCCTCGACAAAGGTGCGCCCTCCCCAGTACGTGGTGCCGTTGACGTCGGGCAGGGCGAGCGACAGACCGAAATGATGCCGATGGACGACCGGATTCGTGACCGTCAGCGCTCGTCCGTGCAGAGAGCGCACGGGGTGCAGGTGAGGGCGCGGGCTGTGGACGGGGGCCATGGACGCCCCCGTCACGGCGGCGGTCAGCAGCGTCCCCCCGTGCAGAAGGGTCCAGTCCCGACCTTCCCGCACCCAGCCCAGCGGCTTCTTCGCGAGGTCGGCATCGTATGCCCCCGACAGTGCATCGGCATGGTCGCGAACGGGCACTCTCGACGGCGGCACGCGCCCCGTGCTGTCGCCGACGATCAGCTGCGGCTCGAGCAGGACATCGCCGACGGTCTCGTCGGCGCCCGGGCTCTCGATGTGGTCGCGCAGCCGGGTCCAGGCGACCGCGCCCGGATCCAGCTGCTCCTGGCCGACGGTGGTCAGACGCGGCACGGCGAAGCGGGACAGCTCGATGCCGTCGAAACCGGTGACCGAGAGGTCTCCGGGCACGTTGACGCCGAACTCGTTCAGGCGCGCCAGGATGCCGAAGGCCGTGAGGTCGTTGAACCCCAGCACAGCGGTGGCCCCGGATTCGAGCACCTGCTCGGCCACCTCGTACCCGTCGGACATGGTCGAGCCGCCGTGGATGGAGCGGAGCGTCGTCCCCGGGGAGGCGTCGACGAGGCTGTTCAGAGCGGTCAGACGTGCACGGTTGGCCGCGCTGCGGGGCGGGCCGGCCACGTACAGCAGATCCCGGTGCCCGAACGCCTCGAGATGACGGACCAGCTGCGTCATGCCTCCCGCATAGTCGATGCTGATGGTGGTGGCGCGGCCCGCGGTGGTGCGACGGTTGACGAGAACCACGGGAGCGATGGTGCTGACGAGCTCGTCGAGGACGAGGTCGTCCATGCGGGGCGAGACCAGCACCACCGCGTCGCAACGGCGGCGTGCCTCGCGGGCGATCGACTCCTCCCGCTCCGGTGAGGAGGCCTCCGCGACCAGCACGCTGTATCCGTCGGCCTCCGCGCTGCGGGAGAGACCGCGCAGGATCGCCTGGAACATGGGGTTGCCGAGGTCCGGGACCACCAGCGCCACCGTCAGGGTGCGCCCGGTCGAGAGATTGCGGGCAGTGAGGTTCGGACGGTACTGCAGCTTCTGCGCCGCCTCCTTCACACGGAGGCCGATCGACGGATCGACGCTGGTGCGGCCGTTGAGGACGCGCGACACCGTGGCGCGGGAGACCCCGGCCGCCTCCGCCACCTGGGTGATGGTCGGCCCACCTCCGCCTCGGGGCATCAGATGTCACATCCTTCGCAGTGCACGGTCACCGGGCTGAAACTCGCCCTCCGGTCGTCCAGGACATGGTCCACCATGCTCCCGGCCGCGGCGAACAGGCCGACCTCCGCGCCGATCCACCGTCCCTTCGTACTCTGCCATCCGGTCAGCAGCCACTGGGGAGGTGCCGCCCCCGCAGGGCGACCGGCCGGGGCCGCTCGGCCCGGCGATGCCCCCAGCGCTATGCGACCTGCCTGATCGCAGGTCAGATGCAGGCGTATCGAGGCCTCGGCGGTCGGGTCCGCCGTGAGCAGCCGGGCGCGGTGGATCGTCTCGTCGGCCGCGTCCTGCGGCATCGTGCCGTGGACGAGGGCTATGCCGTCCCCGTCCCGAACCAGTCCGACCCACGCGTAGCTCAGCCCGAGCACTACGATCCCCGCCCGCTCGGGGGCGGCATCGCGGCGCGGGGGTGCAGCAGGAAGGTGGAGCTCCACCTCCCAGCTGCTCGGCTGCCCCGGAAGCTGCTGGCCGAGCACGTCACCGAGCTGCCGGAGATCGGCGCGGGGACTCGGCGCGAAGGCCAGGTCCAGTCGCCCGTCCCCGGTGCGCCACCGGTCGGCCCGGGGGTTGGCCTGCCAGTGCCAGCGCGGAGCGAGCTCGCGCGAGGTGAAGTCATCGGAACGCCGCGGCTCCGTGTAGCCCGTGACCGGACCGCTGCCGCCCACGGCGCCGACCTCGGGGACGACGGCGACCGGACGGCCGCGGGTCGCGTCGACGGGCTCACCCATGTGGGGCCACCCCTCGGCGTCGAAACGGACCGGCTGGACGTGGGTGACACGGCCGAAGACGTCGCGGTCCTGGAAGTGGACGAACCACCAGCAGCCCTGCTCGTCGTCGACCAATGCGCCCTGGTGGGGACCATTGACCGGCGTGTCGTCCTGCTCCAGCACCACGCGGTACTCGTAGGGGCCGCGGAGGTCGCGGGAGCGGAAGACGACCTGGTACCCGTCGGCGACCCCTCCCGCCGGGGCGTAGATCCAGTACCAGCCGTCGTGGACGTACGCCTTGGGGCCCTCCAGGGTGAGCATGCCGGGGATCTCGGCGCCGTCGATGAGCACCTCGGATGCGGTCAGCGGGGCCGTGAGGTCCGGGGTCACCTCCAGCAGCGAGAGGCGATTCTTGATCCCGGCGCGCGACCGCGCCCAGCCGTGCACCAGATGCGCGCGGCCCTCGTCGTCCCACAGGGGGCACGGGTCGATCAATCCGTGCCCGGCGAGCAGGAGCCGGGGCTCGCTCCACGGACCCGCGGGATGCGGCGCGTCGATCACGAAGATCCCGTGGTCGGGGTCGGGGTAGACGATGAAGAAGGTGCCGTCGTGCTCCCGGATGCTGGGAGCCCAGACGCCGCTGCCGCGCCGCGGGAGCGCATAGTGCTCGAGCGGGACCAGCGCCGGCAGCGCATTGGTCACGTGCTCCCAGTCGACGAGGTTCGACGAGCGCAGCACGGGCAGTCCCGGGGCTCGATTGAAGCTGGAGGCGATCATCCAGTAGTCGCCGCCGACGCGGATGACGTCCGGGTCTGGCCAATCCGCATCGAGGACAGGGTTCGATCGGTGTTCCAACGTGACTCCTCCGCACGGCCTGCTCAGGGCGCTGGTCCGATTCGTGCGGGCGCTTCCGCGCGACCTGCGGGGAACCGGTTACACAGCCTGCTGCGCGCACACTATCAGGTGGCCGGCCGCGGTGAGGCCCTTGGCGTCGCGCGGCCTGGCGAGGTCGTGACCAGTAGAGATGGAGTCAGGGCGGCAGGCTGCCCAGAATCTTGTTCGCCCGCAGCGTTGACAGCCGGGAGATCGCCACTCACACTGGGGAGACCGCGGGGAACCGGTTTCACACGACTGTTCCCCGCCCGTGCTTCGACGACGAACAAGGATGGCCAATGGCGGCTGACCCCGTACGCGACCCCAGGATCTCGTCTCCTGTGCTCGCCGCAACCGTGCCTGAGCCCCCTGCGGGAAAGGCGGCCGTACAGGCGCGCAAGAGATCGCTGGCCGCGATGCTCTGGCGCCACCGGGTGCTCTACCTGATGGCACTGCCCGGAATCGTCTACTTCCTGGTGTTCAAGTACCTGCCGATGGGCGGTCTGATCATCGCGTTCCAGGACTACCAGCCGTTCCTGGGGATCCTCAGCAGCCCCTGGGTCGGCTTCGAGCACTTCGTCCGCCTGTTCACGCAGGACACGTTCTTCATGCTGCTGCGCAACACCCTGGTGCTGTCGGGGCTGCTCATGCTCATCTCGTTCCCGGTGCCGATCATCCTCGCGCTGCTGATGAACGAACTGCGCGGACGCTTCTTCAAGCGGAGCGTGCAGACGATCATCTACATCCCCCACTTCATGTCGTGGGTGATCGTGGTGTCGCTGTTCTACGTGCTGCTCACGACCGACGGCGGGGCCATCAACAACCTCATCACCTCGCTGGGCGGGCAGCCCGTCGCCTTCCTCACCGATCCCGAATGGCTGCGCCCGATGTACGTGTTCCAGCACGTCTGGCGCACGGCGGGCTGGGGGACGATCGTCTACCTGGCCGCCCTGACCGCGGTCGACATGACGCTCTACGAGGCCGCCGAGATCGACGGCGCCAACCGGTGGAAGCAGACCTGGCACGTCACCCTGCCTGCCATCCGGCCCACGATCATCGTGCTGTTCATCCTCTCGATCGGTGACTTCCTCGAACTCGGGTTCGAGCACATGTTCCTGCTGCTGAACTCGATGAACCGTGAGGTCGGCGAAATCTTCGACACCTTCGTCTACACCGCCGGCATCCAGAACGGCCAGCTCAGCTTCGCGACCGCAGTGGGCCTGTTCAAGGGCCTCGTGGGGCTCGTGCTCGTGATGGGCGTGAACTCGCTGGCGAAGCGGATCGGCGAGGAAGGGGTGTACTGATGTTCGGTTTCGAGCAGTTCGTGGCCCTGAACCGCCGGCTCTCCGGGCTCTGGCGCCTGGCCTGGCTGAACATCCTGTGGATCGCGGTGACCGTGGCCGGTCTCGGTCTCGTGGGTTTCGGTCCGGCGAGCTACGCGCTGGCCAAGTATCTCCATCACTGGCTGCGGGACGGCACCACCCCGCCGGTGGCCCCGACCTTCTTCCGGTACGCCCGGGAGCTGCGGTGGCACCCCGTGGTGATGGGGGCGGTCCTCCTGCTCGCCGGCGCCGTCATCCTGGTCAACCTGCTGAGCCTCTCGGACTGGTACCTGAGGGCGGCGAACCTCGCGGCAGCCGCCGTGCTGTGGATCCTCGGCGCCTACGTGTTCTTCGTGATGGCCGCCCTCGACGTGACCGGCATCCGTGCACAGCTCAGCAGCGCCCTGCTGCTGGGGGTGGGCTCGCTGCACTGGACCATCATCGCCACCACCACCGTGCTGGTCGGCTACGGCCTGATGCTGCGCTTCGCCGCGCCGCTGCTGGTGATGTTCGGAATCGCCCTGCCCGCCCTCGTCTTCGCCGCCGTCTGCCGGCGGATCCTCCGTGATCTCGAGATCTCCTCGGAGGCCGACCCCCACCCCGTGCTGCGCGTGCCAGCGCACCCGGCGGAGCGCACCGACGCGTCCCCGCCTCGCCCGACGAAGACCGCCGAGCGGTCGTCGTCTCTCCCGAAAGGAACCCCGGCATGATCACTCGCAGAACTCTCCTGTCCTCCGCACCTCTGGCCGCCACCGGCGCCCTCGCCCTGTCCTCCTGCGGAAGCAGCGGCGGCGGCTCGGCCGGCGCCGGTGGCGGCTCGCTGACCTGGATGTCGATGCTGCACACCCCGTCCACGCCGCAGGCGGACGGCCCGGTGATGACCGCGCTGACCGAGCACACGGGGACCGATTTCCAGTTCCAGTGGGTTCCGGACGCCTCCAAGGAGGAGAAGGTCAACGCGGCCCTGGCCTCGGGCTCGGTCGCCGACATCACGTCCCTGAACCAGCTGGCGATGCCGTCGATCCGGGACGCACTCAGCTCCGGACTGTTCTGGGAGGTCGAGGAGTTCCTCGCCGACTATCCGAACCTCAGCCAGATCAACCCGGACACCCTCGAGGGGGCACGGCTGGACGGTGCGCTGTACGGCGTGCCGTTCCAGAAGCCGCTCGCCCGCTACGGCGTGCTGGTGCGGCAGGACTGGCTGGACCGCCTCGGCCTCGAGGTGCCCCACACCATCGAGGAGCTCGGCGAGGTCGCGAAGGCCTTCGCCGAGGACGACCCGACCGGCACCGGCGCCGCGGCCACCGGGTTCATCGACCGTCAGGAGAGCTTCCTGGTCGGCTTCCGATCGCTCGCCGGCTACTTCGGCGCGGGCGACAAGTTCCAGCTGGACGACGCCGGCAACATCGTCCCCGCCTGCACCACCGACCCCTGGAAGGAGGCCATGCAGTGGTACCGCGAGGTCTACGAGGCCGGCGGCGTGAACCAGGAGTTCATCACGATGCAGAAGCAGAACCAGCAGCAGGCGATCGCGCAGGACAAGGGCGGCATCGTCGTCACCGGGCTGTTCGAGGCCAAGAACTACGTGGCGCTCGCCGAGTCGATCAACCCCGACACCGAGGTGTCGTGGACGCTCATCAACGACATCACCTATGCGGACGTGCCGCGGCGGATCGTCTCGGACACCGGCGGGGGCATGGGCGGCCTGATGTGCTTCTCGACCCAGTCGCTCACCTCCGAGGAGGACCTCGCCCGCGGGCTGACCCTCATCGACGAGCTGCTCGAGGAGCCCGCCTTCCAGCTCATGACCAACGGCATCGAGGGCACGCACTACGAGATGGATGACGACGGGGTGGTGACCATCATCGATCAGCCCCTGTGGGAGCAGCAGGTCCAGCCCTACAACGGCTCACGCCCGTCGGACCTGGTGGAGATCTACAAGTCGTCCGACGAGTACGTGAACCAGGCGAACGAGATGATGGACGAGAACGCCGAGTACGCCATCACCAACCCGGCGCAGTCGCTGACGTCCCCGACGTACGACAACCAGTGGGCGACCATCGAGCAGGCGCTCAACGACGCCTACAACACCTTCATGATCGGCCAGACCTCCATGAGCGACTACGAGGCCGCCATCGAGGCCGTGCGCTCCCAGGGCCTGGACGACATCATCGCCGAGTACACCGAGGCCTACGACGCCGTCAACGGCTGACGGTTCGCCTCCGCCGCGCTCCCCTCCGCTCCTTCCACCGATCGGGAAAGGTCCCTTCGTGTCGACCCTGGACATCTCCGAACCGCCCGTCGCCGAGCTGGCGACCACATGGCTGCAGCACGCCATCGACCGGGCGGCGGCCCGTGGGGGCGGTCAGGTGCGCGTGCCCCCGGGCACCCACCGCACCGGAGCGATCCGGCTCCGCTCGGGCATCGATCTGCACCTCGAGGCCGGCGCGCTGCTGCAGTTCGTCCCGGATCCCGCGCTGTACCCGGCCGTCGAGGCGCGCTGGGAAGGCACGGCAGGCCTCGTCCACTCCCCGTGCCTGTTCGCGCACGGGGAGAGGGACGTCTCGATCACGGGCCTGGGAACCGTCGACGGGGGCGGCGCGACCTGGTGGGAGACGTTCCGGCAGCGGCGCGGCGACCTCGAGCATCCGCGCCCGACCCTGATCGGCCTGCACGGCTGCGAACGGGTCACGATCAGGGACGTCTCGCTGCGCAACTCCCCGGCCTGGACGCTCCACCCCGCCCTGTGCGACGACGTCACCATCAGCGGCATCCGGATCAGCAACCCTGCGGACTCGCCGAACACCGACGGGATCGATCCGGAGTCCTGCCGCAACGTGCGCATCAGCGACTGCCACATCGATGTGGGCGACGACTGCATCGCGATCAAGGCCGGCACCGAGCACACGCCGGACCGCGTCGCCTGCGAGAACATCGTCATCAGCAACTGCACCATGATCCGCGGTCACGGCGGGGTGGTGATCGGCAGCGAGATGAGCGGCGACGTCCGCAACGTCGTGATCAGCAACTGCGTGTTCCAGGGCACCGATCGTGGGATCCGTCTGAAGACCCGCCGAGTGCGCGGGGGAGTGATCGAGGACGTGCGGGTGACCAACGTGGTCATGGACGACGTGCTGTGCCCGATCACGGTGAACCCCTTCTACTTCTGCGGGCCGGAGGGCAAGGAGCCCCACGTGGGGGACCGCTCCGCGCGCGCCGTCGACGGGGGCACCCCGCGGATCCGCGGGCTCCATCTCGCACATGTCACCGCGAGGAACGTCCACGCCTCGGCGGGTCACCTCTTCGGACTGCCCGAGGCGCCCCTCGAGAACGTCACCCTCGACGACCTCGACGTCACCTTCGCCGCCGATCCGCGGCCGGGAGCGCCCGAGATGGCGCTCGCCGTGGAGGCCCGGACCCGATCCGGCATCGAGCTCGGGTTCGTGCGGGGCGGCGAGCTCAGCCGGGTCCGGGTGGCCGGCGCCGACGGGGCCGCGGTGTCCACACACGCCTGCGAGGGTCTCGAGCTGGAGGTCAGGGGGAGCGATGACGGTTCTGCATGAGTCCCGCCGGCTCCGCCGTCGCACCGCCGAGATGTGGATCGCCGGTGTCGGGATGGCGCTGGCGATTCTCTGCCTCGGCGGCTTCTGCCTGGTCATGAACGGGGTGGATGCCGCGACCTTCGAGCGCGACGTCATGCCCTCCCTGCTCGGCGCGGATCACGGCATGGGCCCGCAGGAGGCGTTCGAGGCGGCTCGCGTCCTCGGAGCCTGGTTCGGCGCGACCCTGATCGTGGTGCTGCTGCTGTCGACGGCCGGGCTCTTCCTCGCCCGTCGGCTGCCCACCCGCCGCACCACCGGCTGGTGGTTCTTCGCCGCGGGGCTGGTCCTGCTGCTGGGGAGCCAGCTGATCCTGTTCCCGCTCGCGTTCGTCTTCTTCGCGACCGCCGCCCTCTTCGCCCTGCGCCCGCTCACGGATGGGAGCCCTTCATGACCACCGCACCACCCAGCCCTCCCACCGACGCGGGGAGCAAGGCCGTCCTGGCCACGCGCCCGCCACGCCGAAACGGCCGGCCGCGCCTGCGCCGCCTCAGCACGGGGGAGCAGATATTCCGGGTGATCAACGTGATCATCCTCAGCGGCTTCTCCCTGATCTGCCTGATCCCGTTCGTCCACGTCATCGGCAGCTCCTTCGCGAGCCCCGGTGAGCTGGCCACGACCAACTTCCTGCTGATCCCGCGGGAGGTCACCCTCGACGCCTACCGCTACATCCTCTCGACCCCGACGATCTTCCGTGCGATGGGAGTGTCGGTCTTCGTGACCACAGCGGGCACGCTGCTCAGCCTGGTGGTCACGGCGCTGATGGCCTATGCCCTGGCCAAGCCGTACCTGTTGGGGCGCCGAACCATCAACTTCCTGGTCGTGTTCACCATGCTGTTCAGCGGCGGCATGATCCCCACCTTCATCGTGGTCTCCTCGCTGGGGCTGCTGGACTCGCTGTGGTCGCTGATCCTTCCGGTGACCGTCAATGCCTTCAACTTCGTGATCATGCGGAACTTCTTCCAGGGCATCCCCGACAGCCTCGAGGAGGCGGCGCGGATCGACGGCTGCTCCGAGCTGGGTGTGTTCGCGCGCATCGTGCTGCCACTGTCCATCGCCTCGATCGCCACCATCGGCCTGTTCTACGCCGTGACCTACTGGAACACGTACATGCACGCGATCCTGTACATCAACGACTCCTCGAAGTGGCCGATCCAGGTGCTGCTGCGCCAGATCGTCATCGTCGCCAGCGGTGTCAACGCGGACGCCTCCTCGGTGAGCGTGGTGCCTCCGGCGCAGTCGGTGAAGATGGCCGTCATCACCGTGGCCACGATGCCGATGCTGCTGCTGTACCCCTTCATCCAGCGCTTCTTCGTCAAGGGCGCGCTCATCGGCTCGGTCAAGGGCTGAGCCGCACCCCACCGATAAAGGATGATCATGCCGTCAGTTCCCCGCCGCAGCCTCCCTGCCCTGGCCGGTGCCTCCGTGGGCGCCGCCGCCGTGCTCGCCGGCACCGCTCCCGTTCTCGCCCGGCCCACCGCGACCACGCCGGATGGCGTGCTGGCCCTGATGCGGGTCCCCACCGGCAGGTCCGGTGCCGGCGGCGGTCGCGTCTGGTCGCCGCGGCCGACGGGATTCGCCTCCGTGCCCACCCCCGAGCTGCCGGAGGGCACCACGGGCGGACTCGGCGGTCGCGTCGTCACCGTCACCACGGCGGATGCGCTCGCCGAAGCCATCGCGACCGACGAGCCGACGGTGGTGCTGGTGAGCGGGACGATCGAGTTCCCCAGCGGAACCATCACGGACGTCTCCGCGAACACGAGCATCCTCGGCGTCGGCCGCGAGGCGGAGATCGTCGGGGGCGGGCTGCGGCTGCTCGAGGTCTCCAACGTCATCATCCGCAACCTCACCGTCCGGGATTCCTTCGTCGCGGGGGACTGGGACGGCAAGTTCGAGACCAACGACAACGACGGCATCCGTGTGGATACCTCGCACCATGTCTGGATCGATCACTGCGAGTTCGCCCGGCTCGGCGACGGTCAGGTCGACATCCGCAAGGACTCGACCGACGTGACCGTGTCCTGGTCCCTCTTCCGCGACCACAACAAGACGCTCGGCGTGGGCTGGACCGACAACCTCGTCACCACGCTGACGCTGCACCACAACCGGTTCTCCAACGTCCACCAGCGCAACGGCAGCATCGATCAGGTGAGGATCGGGCACGTGTACAACTGCTGGATCGCGGGCGCCAGCTCGTACGGCATGGCCTCCCGCGGTGCCACCGAGCTGCTCATCGAGCACAGCGTGTTCGACGCCGTCCGCAACCCGATCGGCACCAGTGACGAGCAGTCCCGGGTCGCGCAGAACGGCAACCTGCGCACCGACTCCTGGGGCGACTGGGAGGACACGGGCATCGACGTCGACCCCGCCGACCACTACGACTACGACCTCGACCCCGTCGACCAGGTGCGCGACCTGCTCACCCGGCATGCAGGCCCCCATGGGCGCACGGAGCGCACGCCGCGGCGCCTGCATGTCTCCCAGGACGGGACCGGTGACGTCTCCTCCATCCATGCCGCCGTCGGGGTCGCGTGGCGCAGCCCCCATCCCGTGGAGATCATCGTCCACCCCGGGATCTACCGCGAGGTGATCTCCGTCTGGCCGGGGTGCGACGGCCTGGAGATCCGCGGTGCCTCCGGTGATCCCGCCGACGTCGTGGTCACCTACGGCAAACCTGCCACGGACTGGGCGACCGTCACCGTGTTCGCCCGGGACGTCGTGCTCGCCGCCCTCACGCTGGAGAACGCCTACGAGGACGACACCGGGGGTGACCGCGCCGCCTATCCGCTGCGCTCGATCGACGACACGCTCCGGCTCGAGGACGTCCAGCTCACGGGCGGCCCCTGGGAGATATCGGATCCGCGCCTCTGACCAGGGAAGACCAGCAGCCGACACAACAGATCAAGGAAGATCATGATGGCCACATCCACCCGAACCCGGCGCACGGCCCGCGCACTCGTGACCGCGTCGGCCGCCCTGATGCTGATGATTCCCTCCACCGCCGTGGCCGGCCCCGGCGGTACCCACGGCCCGCCCGATACGCACCCGCGCGATCCGGTGATCACCGACCGGCAGGTCCTTCCCGACGACGACGGCTGGGCCAGCGCCGACGGCGGCACCACCGGCGGCGCCGAGGCGAACGAGGAGCACGTGTACGACGTCTCCACCCGGACCGAGCTCGTCAACGCTCTCGCCGACTCCGGGGACGAGCCCGTGATCATCCGGGTCCACGGCACCATCGAGGTCAACGCCGACGAGAACGGTGATCCCCTCACCTGCGAGGAGATCGCCGAGGGCACCGGGTACACCCTGGAGGAATACCTCGAAGCCTACGACCCCGAGGCCTGGGGCCGTGACCGTAAGCCCGACGGTGAGATGGAGGAGGCCCGCGAGGCCGCCGAGCAGAAGCAGCGCGCCCTGGTCGACATCCGCATCCCCTCGAACACGACGCTGATCGGCGCCGAGGAGGGCGCCGGGCTGACCGGCGCGAACCTCACCGTGAGCGGGGTCCACAATGTCATCATCCGCAACCTCGTGCTCGCCGACACCTATGACTGCTTCCCGTCGTGGGATCCCACCGACGGCGACGAAGGTGCTTGGAACAGCGAGTACGACAGCGTGCGGATCGTCGACGGCGCAACCAACATCTGGGTCGACCATAACGCGTTCACCGACGAGCCGATGACCGACGACAAGCTGCCGACGTACTTCGGACAGACCTTCCAGCGGCACGACGGTGCTCTTGACGTCAACAACGGCTCGGACCTGGTCACCGTCAGCTGGAACAGCTTCTCCGACCACGACAAGCTGACCCTGGTCGGGTCGACCGACAGCGCCGACCGTGGGGACCCGGGCAAGCTCCGGGTCACCTTCCACCACAACCTCTACGAGGGCGTGGGCCAGCGGGCACCGCGCGCCCGCTGGGGACAGGTCGACGTCTACAACAACCACTACGTCATCACTGACGACCAGACCGTCGACTACGGCTACTCACTCGGGGTCGGCCACGAATCGCATCTGTGGGTCGAGGCAAACGCCTTCGACATCACCGGTGACACGCAACCGGGGCAGCTCCTGTCCTTCCTGCGCGGCGAGGTCATCGTCACCGAGGGCAACCTCGTCAACCATCGTCAGGTGGACCTGCTGGCCGAGTACAACGCCAACGCCGATGAGGACGAACAACTCGCCGAGGACACCAGCTGGGAGCCGACGCTGCGGGCCTGCGAGCACAAGGTCCAGCACGTGGCCGGTGTGGTCGATGCCTGGGCCGGTCCCGAGTTCGGTCCTGCGCCGGGCCGTCTTCACGGAGGCTGCTGACCTCCGTCCGGCTGCATCGCACGCCCCAGCAGCGTTCCCGCGGGAACGCTTCTGGGGCGTGCGGACCCTCCCGCGGGAACGTCTGTCGGCCGACGGGCCGTTCCCGCGGGAACGCCCCACGGCGCGAGTATCGGCCACTGCCGAGCGCGCGGTCCCACGACGTGGACTCCGTGCCGTGGATCACGGTCAGACCCGCGATTCCGCATAGGCTTTCGGGATGTTCTCGAATCTCTCGGCCGGCGCGCTCGGCCTTTCCCTGGACCACCCGACCGCCGTCGACCTCGCCGCGACGCACGGCTTCGGCGGCGTCGACCCGGATCTCGGCTACTTCCGGTCGCTCGGCAGCACCGCAGCTGTGGCCGAGCACGCCGCGGCGGTGCGCGAGCGCGGCCTGGAGTGGGGAATGACCGGCCTGCCGATCGGCCTCGACGCTCCCGCCGAGGAGTTCCGCCAATCCCTCGCCGATCTGCCCGCCGCGCTCGAGCTGCTGAAGGCCGCCGAGGTCACCCGGGTGGGGACTTGGATCCGCCCGATGCACGACGAGCGCACCTACCGCGAGAACTGGCGGCTCTTCGCCGGCCGTCTCGCCCTGGTCGCCGAGCTCCTGGCCGAGGCGGGAATCCGCATCGGCCTGGAGTACATCGGCCCGAAGACGTTCTGGTCCACCGAACGCTTCCCCTTCATCCACTCGCTGCGCGAGGCACGGGAGCTGATCGCCGAATCCGGCGCGGGCAACGTCGGCCTGATCCTGGACAGCTACCACTGGTACACCGCCGGCGAGAGCGCCGAGGACCTGGTCGGCCTCACCGACGCCGACCTCGTCTCGGTCGATATCAACGATGCCCGCAGCGATCGCGAGCGCGACCAGCAGCAGGACCTGGACCGTCGCCTGCCGTACCAGACCGACGTCATCGACCTCGCCGGATTCATGGGCGCCGTCCATGCTGCCGGCTACACCGGGCCGGTGAAGGTCGAGCCGTTCATGAAGGAGCTGGCCGAGCAGCCCGTCGACGACGTCCTCGCGGACATCTCGGGCCGGCTCGACCGCGCCGTCGCGAGCCGCTGACGCACCGCCGCATCCCACCTCAGCGAAGGACGACGACATGGAACCGCCCCTGACCGGAGCCGACTCCGACGCCGAGGCCACCGTGGAGACCACCGCGACGGCCGAGGCCGCCACCGCCCGCCGCCGTCTGCGCTTCCTGCTGGGACTCGCCGATCACTTCGAGGACCGCCAGGGCCGGCGCAGCGCCCGCGCCGGCAGCGCGGCCGACGGCGCGGCGGCTGACGGCGCGACGGCCGACGGCGCGACGGGGGATGCGGCATCCCCGGAGACGTCGGCCCCCGCCGCAACGCCGCATCTGGACGATCTCCCCGCTGCGAGCGGCACGGAACCCCAGGAGGTCCGGATCCGCACGGCCGAGGGCGATGTGATCCCCGCCTTCCTCCTGCGTCCCGCTCCGGAGGTGGCCACGGGCGCCGCCGTCGTGCTGGTGGCCGGCCACGGCCGCGGCATCGACGACCTGGTCAGCACTGACCCGGCCGACGAGTACCACGACGGCCTCGCCCACAAGCTGGTGCGCGCCGGGCTGACCGTGCTGTGCCCGGAGATGATCAGCTTCGGACGGCGCCGCGTCCCCCGCCCGGACGGTGCCGAACCCTATGAGGACACCGAGAACTCGTGCGGCATCGACGCAGCCCGCCACCTGCTGCACGGCCGGCCGGTGATGGGCCACCGTGTGGCTGACGCCCGCGCCGCCGTGCAGGCGCTGCGCGAGGTGCCCGGGGTGGAGCCGCAGCGGGTGGCCGTCGCGGGCGGCTCCGGAGGCGGGGCCGTCTCGCTGCTGCTGGCGGCGGTGGACCCGACGGTCGCCGGCGCACTGGTCGCGAGCTACTTCTCCTCGTTCGAGGCGAGCCTGTGCTCGATCCGGCACTGCCCCTGCAACATCATCCCCGGTCTGCTGCCGGAGATGGAGATGGCGGACATCGCCGCCCTCGTCGCGCCCCGGCCCCTGGTGCTGGAGGCGGGTGAGCACGACCCGATCTTCCCGATCGAGGCGACGCGCGCCTCGTTCGCGCAGCTGCCCCCGGTGTGGCAGGCGCTCGACGCCGCGCCTCCCGAGCTCGTCGTTACCGACGGCGGCCACGCCTTCCGCGGGGAGCGGTCCGTGGAGCTGTTGGCCGAGCGACTGGCCTGAGCCTCAGACCGCGTCGCCGAGCTTCCCGGACAGGCGCTCCAGGCGCTCCTGGCTCGCGCCGTCCAGCCCGATGATGCGGGCCTCCTTGCCGCGGTCGGTGTACTTCGACTGCACGGCATCCAGCGCCGCCACGGTCGAGGCGTCCCACACGTCGGCGTCGGTGAGGTCGATGATCACGACGTCCGGATCGCCCGCATAGTCGAACTGATAGACCAGATCGTTGCTGGAGGCGAAGAACAGCTCGCCCACCACGCGGTAGCGGCGGATCTCCGGGGCGCCGTCGTCGTCGATGTCGCTCTCCCACACCGGCTCGATGCGCACCAGGTGCGCCACCCGCCGGGCGAAGAGGACCATCGCGGCCAGGGTGCCGAGGATGACGCCGACGGCGAGGTTGTGGGTGGCGACCGTGGCGACCACGGTGATCACCATGACCAGGGTCTCCGGCACGGGCATCAGCCGCAGCGTCGAGGGGCGGATGCTGTGCCAGTCGAACGTGGCCACGCAGACCATGATCATGACCGCCACCAGGGCGCCCATCGGGATCAGGCCCACGATGTCGCCGAGGGCCACCAGCAGGATCAGCAGGAACAGGCCGGCGAGGAAGGTGGAGATCCGGGTGCGCGAGCCGGACTGCTTCACGTTGATCATGGTCTGGCCGATCATGGCGCAGCCGCCCATGCCGCCGAAGAAGCCGGTGACGATGTTGGCAACGCCCTGGCCCCAGGCCTCGCGGGTCTTGTTCGAGTGGGTGTCGGTGATGTCGTCGACGAACTTCGCCGTCATCAGCGATTCCAGCAGCCCCACCAGCGCCATGCCCAGCGCGTAGGGGCCGATCAGCTGCAGCGTCTCGAGGGTGAGGGGGACGTCGGGGATGAACAGGCTGGGCAGGGAGTCGGGCAGCTCGCCCTCGTCGCCCACGGTCGGCACGCTCCAGCCCGAGAAGAACACGACGGCGCTGATGACGAGGATGGTGATCAGCGGGGCGGGGATCGCGGTGGTGATCTTCGGCAGCACCACCAACATCACGATGCCGACGGCCACCAGTGCGTAGACCAGCGGACCCACGCCCTGGCCGTACAGGTGCGGGATCTGCGCCATGAAGATGAGGATGGCCAGGGCGTTGACGAAGCCGGTCATCACCGAGCGGGGGATGAACCGCATCAGCTTGGCCACGCCCAGCGCGCCGAGGACCACCTGCAGCACGCCGGCCAGCAGCACCGTGGCGACCAGGTAGTTCAGGTCGCCCGTCTGGTGCATGACCGGGGCGACCACCAGGGCGACTGCGCCGGTGGCGGCGCTGATCATGGCCGGGCGGCCGCCGACGATCGCGATGGAGATCGCCATGGTGACCGAGGCGTACAGGCCGACGGCCGGATCGACGCCTGCGGCCAGCGAGAACCCGATCGCCTCGGGAATCAGGGCGAGGGCGACGACGAGGCCGCCGAGCACCTCGGTCTTCAGGCGGCGGGGGTCACGGAGCGCCTCGAGGACGCCCATCGGGCGCTGCTGGGAATGCGCGGCGGCGGGGGCGCCGCCGAGGGCAGGGCTGACTGACGTCACGAAGCATCCTTGGGGAGAGGAGATGGGAGGGAGGCCCGAGGAAGCGGACGAGTCCGAGGGCCGACGACCAACCCTCACGTTACGGGAGGTTCAGTGGTTCTCGCACCCGGCGGGCGTTGCGCGATGGGTCACAGGTACAGGGTCGAGGGGTGGCAGGCAGCGACGGTCTACCGATTCGTCGCGTCCAGGGCGGTCCCGCTCTCCTCGGGGCCGGCGATCTCGCGCAGACGCGCCAGGAACTCATCGGCCATCGCCACCTTCTTCTCCAGGGCACTGCGCCGCTCGATCGCGATCTGCTCGAACTCGCGCAGCGTGCGGAGGGCCTCGGCGGGGGCGCCCGGCCCGTCGGCCGCGTCGGCGACATCGAGCAGCTCGCGCATCTGCTCGAGACTGAAGTCCAGCGGTTTCATCCGTCGGATGAGCAGGATGCGTTCGACGTCCTGCTCGGAGTAGAGCCGGAACCCGCCCTCGGTGCGCTCCGAGGGGGTGACCAGGCCGATCTCGTCGTAGTGGCGCAGCGTACGCAGGCTCAGCTCGGTGCGCTCGGCGACCGCTCCGATGTGCAGCAGTTCGCGATGATCGTCCGTCGGGCTCATACGGTCAGTGTGCCCGATGGGGCGGCGCCCTCAGATCAGCCGTGAGAGGTCGATCTCCACGGGCCGTTCATCCCTGAGCTCCACGTCGAGCAGTCGCTCTCCACGACGCACCGTGTGGGTGCCCAGCGCCCCCGGACCCACCGCGCGCAGGTGCAGCGCGATGACGTCGGCGTCGGCCCAGGTCATGTCGACCTCGATGCCGGGCCGCGCCCGTAGCCCGCGGACCGACCCGTCGGCCATGATCGGTGGCAGCGCAGGCAGCAGCTCGAGCTCGCCACGGTGACTCTGGAGCAGGCATTCGGCGAGGGCGGCGACGATCCCGATGTTGCCGTCGATCTGGAACGGCGGATGGGCCGAGAAGAGGTTCGGGTACAGGCCGCTGCGCTCGACGCCGTCGGCGGTCTCGGCCGGGCGCAGGTACAGCTCCAGCAGGGCCTGAACCCGGTCCGGGCGGCGAAGGCGTGCCCACAGGCACGTCTTCCACACCAGCGACCACCCCGTGGCCTCGTCCCCGCGGGCCTCGAGCGAGGCGGCGGCGGCGCGGGAGAGCTCATCGGGCACGGGATCGGTGCCGGGGTAGAGGAAGCCGAGGTGGGAGACGTGCCGGTGCTCGGGCTCGACCTCCTCGAGCCCGTCGGCGTGCCATTCGAGGATGCGGCCGTCGGCCCCCGCCCGCGGCCCGGGCACCCGGTCCAGTGCCGCCCCGGCGCGCCGGACGATCTCGTCGTCACCGCGGCCGGTCAGGCGGGATGCCGCGATGAGGAGCTCGAAGATCTCCCGCACCAGCCAGCGGTCCATGCCCGTGCCCTCGCTGAGCCCGACCGGGGTGCCGCCGGGTGCGACCCATTCGTTCTCCGGGGAGGTCGAGGGGAAGGTGACCAGCTCCCCGTCCTCCGTCTCCCACAGCAGATCGAGAGCGAAGGCCGCTGCGTCGCGCAGCGCGGGGAAGCGGCGCTCGGCGATCGAGCGTGGCTGCTCCCCGCTGAAGGCGGCGATCGAGGAGAGCTCGCGCTCGAGCCAGAGGCCGCCCATCGGCCACGAGGACCACTTGGGATTGCCGCGCACAGGATCGGTGTAGCCCCACGGGTCCGAGTTGTGGTGGACGGTCCAGCCGTCGGCGCCGTACACACGGCGGGCCGTCTCGCTCCCGCTCTCGCGCAGCATGGCGACGTAGCCCTCCAGGGCCCCGGCTGCGCCGGGAACGTGCGCGACCCCCGCCGCCCAGTGGTTCATCTCCAGATTGATGTTGACCGTGTAGTTCGAGTTCCACGGTGCCAGGACGTGGGGATTCCAGATGCCCTGGAGGTTCGCCGGCGGCAGGCCCGGACGCGAGGAGGCGGCGAGCAGGTAGCGGCCGTAGGCGAAGGTGGTGGCGAGCAGCTCCGCGTGCTCGGAGCCGCTGAGCTCCAGCTCGACATCGCCGGCCCCGAGCGGGAGACGCTCGAGGTGGCGGCTGCGGAGGTCGAGCTCACCGCGCGCCACCGCGGCGTCGGCCTGGCCCGTTGCCTCGGCGAGAGCGTCGGCGAGGGGGCGGTCGGGGTGCCGGCCCATGCCCTGCCACGTGGTGACGATGGCGCAGACGACCAGGATGCGGCCCCTCTCGCGCCGGGTGCGGACGACGACGGCCGCTCGGCTCGCGCCCTCGGCGTCCCACGCGAGCTCGGCGACATCGCCGTGGCGGGTCGGCACGCCGTCCGACGGGGCGCGGAGGACGAGGGTGAGGCCGTCCGGCCCGGAGGTGCGCCGTTCCTCGACCAGGGGGGAGGTGAACTCGAGCGCGACGTCGGCGCCGTCGGGGCAGGGGGCGGCATGGACCAGGACCTCGTCGGCGGTGCTGACGAAGGTGCGGTGCTCGCCGTCGGGCGTCCGTGCGGTGTGCTCGAACCGTGTGAGATCGAGTGTGCGCTCGACGAGCTGCTGGGTCCCGTCCGCGCGAGAGAGGCGCACCTGCAGATCCCCGACGGGCTGATAGGCCTGCGCCCATGCGGCCCCGAGCTCCTCGATCGAGTTCTGCGCCTCGACGATCTGCCCGGAGCCGAACTGCGATCGGGCACGCGTCAGAAGCTCTGCCGCGTCCTCGCGCGAGGTGCACCTGTTCCGGGTGGTGCTGGGGGAGCCGGACCACAGGGTGGTCTCATTGAGACTGAAGCGCGCCACCTCGGGGTCACCCCAGACCATGGCACCGATCCGACCATTTCCCAGAGGCAATGCCTCCAGCCAGCGCGTTGCGGCGTGACGCCGGCTGAGAGTATCGGGCGGCGTCATGACAGGTTTCTCCTCAGGGTCGGGGGCCGCGGTCCCAGCGGCAGCGCGCCGGGCATCGCGTCTCGGCAACGCTAAACATCCTATGTCTGAGGGGCCGTTGCGTCGAGGGTCCACGCGGGAGCGAGAGGGCGTGCGCGAGAGCGCGGGGGCGTCCGGCGCCGGGCGCGACGGGAAAGCGCTTGAAACCCGGGCGGTGACATGATCTACTGAGCCCCCGGAACGGAAAGCGGTTACCGTCATCCGTCGCTCACGACGGATGCAGCTCGTGCGCGACGTGGCGCGCGAGCAGCCGGGATCGCGGCCGTTCCTCTCAGTCAGCCCAGCACGGACTGCCGCCGCGCCGGCCGCGGCCGCACATGAAGGAGAGCCGCCACATGGCCACACGCAGGATCGGGATCATCGTCAACGGGGCCACGGGACGCATGGGGTATCGCCAGCATCTGGTGCGCTCCCTGCTCGCCATCCAGGACCAGGGCGGCGTCGAGCTCACCGACGGCGACCGGCTGCTGCCCGAGCTGCTGCTGGTGGGCCGGAACGAGGAGAAGCTGACCGCCGTGGCCACGCGCCACGGCCTGACGCAGTGGACGACGGACGTCGAGGCCGCCCTGGCCGACGAGGACTACGAGGTCTACTTCGACGCCCTGGTGACCAACCTGCGCGTGGACAACCTCAAGAAGGCCATCACCGCCGGCAAGGCGATCTACACGGAGAAGCCCACGGCGGAGTCCTTCGCCGACGCCCTCGAGCTGGCGCGCCTGGCGAAGGAGGCCGGCACCGTCTCCGGCGTCGTCCACGACAAGCTCTACCTGCCCGGCCTGCTCAAGCTGCGCCGCCTGATCGATTCCGGCTTCTTCGGCGAGATCCTCTCCGTGCGCGGCGAGTTCGGCTACTGGGTCTACGAGGGCGACTGGCAGGCCGCCCAGCGTCCCTCCTGGAACTACCGCGCCGAGGACGGCGGCGGCATCGTCGCGGACATGTTCCCGCACTGGAACTACGTCATCGAGGACCTCTTCGGCCGCATCGCCGACGTCTACGCCCAGACCGCCACCCACATCCCGGCCCGCTGGGACGAGAACGGCACCCGGTACACCGCCACCGCCGACGACGCCGCCTACGGCGTCTTCCGCCTCGAGAACGGCATCGTGGTGCAGATGAACTCCAGCTGGGACGTGCGCGTGCGCCGCGATGAGCTGGTCGAGTTCCAGGTCGACGGCACCAAGGGCTCCGCCGTCGTGGGCCTGCACAGCGCCCACATCCAGCCGCGCGAGGCGACCCCGAAGCCGGTCTGGGATCCCGACGTCAAGGACGGCCACGACTACTTCGACGACTGGATCGAGGTCCCCGACAACGAGACCTTCGACAACGGCTTCAAGGTGCAGTGGGAGGACTTCCTGCGCCACTACATCGAGGGCCGCCCCTATCCGTTCGACCTGCTCTCCGGCGCCCGCGGGGTGCGCCTGGCCGAGACCGGCCTCGCCAGCTCCGCCGAGGGCCGCCGCATCACCCTCGACCCGCTCACGGAGGTCTGAGCACCATGACGAGCACCGATCTGACCCTGTTGGATGAGGACGGCCATCTGCACACCATGCCGCTGGGGGAGGCGGTCCCCTTCGCTGCGCCCACCGCGCCGCTGCGCTCGCGCACCGTGTTCGCCGCCGTGCATGTGGTCCCGACCGTCCACGGGGACAACACCCCCGGCGCCCCGGCCGACATCGACTGGGAGGCGACCATCGCCTTCCGCCGCACCATGTGGTCGCGCGGACTCGGCGTCGCCGACGCCATGGACACCGCCCAGCGCAACATGGGGCTGGACGCCGCGGCCACCCGCGAACTGATCTCCCGCACCGCCGACGCCGCCCGCGAGGCCCTCGCCGATCCCGCCTACGCGGGCCTGTTCCGGGACGGCGCGCAGGTGCGCGACCTGGTCGTCGCCGGTGTCTCCACCGACCACCGCAGCGAGCCCGAGCTGAGCCTGGACCAGATCGTCGAGGCCTACCGCGAGCAGCTGAGCGCGACCGAGGCCACCGGCGCGGGCGCTGTGCTCATGGCCAGTCGTCACCTCGCCCGGGCCGCGACGTCGGCCGAGGACTACGAGGACGTCTACCGCCGCGTGCTCGAGGCCGCCACCGAACCGGTCGTGCTGCACTGGCTGGGCACCGCCTTCGACCCGCAGCTGGCGGGCTACTTCGGCTCCGGCGACACCGCCGAGGCCTCCGAGACGCTGCTGCGGATCATCGAGGCGAACCCGGCCCGGATCCGCGGCGTGAAGATGAGCCTGCTGGACGCCGAGGCGGAGGTCGCCGTGCGCGAACGCCTGCCGCGCGGCGTGCAGATGCTCACCGGGGACGACTTCCACTTCTCCCATCTGATCGTGGGGGAGGGGGCCGACGGGACGACGGCGCGCACCGACCAGCCGGAGGGCAGCTTCTCCCACGCCCTGCTCGGCGCGTTCGCCGTCACCGCGCCCGCCGCCTCCGCAGCGGTCCAGGCACTGGATGCCGGAGAGCCGGATCAGGCCCGCCGCATCCTCGACGCCGCCGAGGAGCTCGCCCGGCACGTCTTCTCCGCCCCCACCTACCACTACAAGACCGGCGTCGCCTTCCTCGCCTGGCTGAACGGGCACCAGCCCGCCTTCACCATGGTGGGCGGGATGCACTCCGCCCGCAGCCTGCCCCACCTCTCGCGCACCATCGAACTGGCCGCGAGCACCGGCAACCTCGAGCGCCCCCAGCTGGCCGCCGAGCGCTGGCACGCCATGCTGCGCCTGGCCGGATACGAGGTGGCTCGGACTGACGCTGCTGACGCTGTCGGCGCCGGCGCCGCCGGGACCGACGCCGCTGGCGCCGGCGCTGCTGGGGCCGCCGCCGGGGGAGCCGACGGACCGGACGGCCTCACGGAAGGATCCGCCGCATGAACACACCCGCCCCGGAGACGACCGGCACGCCCCGTCTGTCCATCAACCGCTGGACCTGCCGCACCACGCCGATCCAGGAGTTCCTCGAGGCCACCGCCGCCGCCGGCATCGAAGCCGTCGGTCTGTGGCGCCAGGACGTCGCCGAGGTCGGACTGGAGGCCCTGCGCCGCCGGGTCGATGACGCCGGCCTGCGCGTGTCCACCGTGTGCCGCGGCGGCTTCCTCACCGCCGCCGCCGAGGCCGACCGCGCCGCGGCGCTGGAGGACAACCGGCGCGCGATCGACGAGACCGCAGCTCTGGGCGCCCCCACGCTGGTGCTCGTCGTCGGCGGCATCAGCCAGGAGGACAAGGACATCGCCGGTGCCCGCGCCCGCGTCGCCGAGAACATCGCGGCTCTGGCCCCCTACGCCGAGGAGCGCGGGGTCACGCTGTCGATCGAACCTCTCCACCCGATGTTCGCGGCCGACCGCGCCGTGGTCTCCACCCTCGACCAGGCCCTGGACATCGCCGAGGCCACCGGCAGCCCCGCCGCCGGCGTCGTCGTGGACACCTATCACGTGTGGTGGGATCCCTACCTCGAGCGCGCCATCCAGCGTGCCGCCGACGCCGGCCGCCTGCTGAGCTACCAGGTGTGCGACTGGAACCTGCCACTGGCCGCCGAACCGCTGTTCTCCCGCGGCTACATGGGCGATGGCTACATCGACTTCCCCGCCATCACCCGCATGATCGCCGCGACCGGCTATGACGGCGACATCGAAGTGGAGATCTTCCACGAGGACGTGTGGGCCACCCCGGCCGCCGACGCCATCCGCACCGTCGCCGAGCGCTTCGAGCAGTTGGTCCTGCCGTACGCATGAGCGTTGACCCGGACGGTCGGGGACCGACCGCACCCTTGCGTCGTGCCTGGGGCCTGCCGGTCGAGTCCGATGATCCGGACGGCGTCGGTCCCCAGGCGGCGGCCCGCGCGCAGCTGCCTCCAGAGCTGTCGGAGGCCTTCGGCCAGGTGCGCGAACGCCTGCCGGTGCCCCGTCTGGCAGCAGAGGGCCCGCCGGAGCTGCCCGCTCCGCTGCAGGAGGCCATGACCGCGCCGGCGCTCGCCGTCGCCGATGACCCCCTCCCGTTCCCGCTGCTGAGCCAGTACACGCGATTCTGGCGGGAAGGGGTGCGCACCGACTACGAGGACGACGCGCGGCGCCTGGGCATCATGACCGGCGAGGCGGTGCTCGCAGCGGTCGCCACCGGCCAGCAGCGCTGGATCGACCGCGCGGCCGACGGGCTGATGCTGCTGTGCGAGATGTCCACCTGGTGCTGGGTGGCCCATGAGCAGTCCCACGACCGGCGCGGCTGGGTGGTGCCCGATCCCGACGCGCCCGTGGTCGACCTCGGCGCCGGCCAGACCCTGCACGTCCTGGCGTGGGCGGACGTCGCCCTCGCCGATGTGCTCGATCAGCATGTGCCGGGCCTCCGTCAGCGGATGCGCCGCGAGGCCCGCCGCCGGGTGTTCGAGCCCTACCTCGCGCGCCGCGACTGGCACTGGCTGCACGGCCGGGCCCACAACTGGACCGGCTGGATCCACCAGCACCTCATCGCCGGTGCGCTGTTCCTGCTGGACGGCGAGGAGGATCGGGCCGACCGCGATGCCGTGCTCTGCCTCGCGATCGCCCAGCTGGACCGCTACCTCGCCTCGTTCCCTCCCGACGGCGGCATCGACGAAGGCTTCTCCTACTTCTGGAACGGGGCCTGCCGCCTGCTGGAGGCGATCGACCTGCTCAGCACGGCCTCCGGCGGCATGCTCTCGCGCCAGGCCGTGCTCGAGATCCCCGTGATCTCGGAGCTGGCACGGTTCCCGCATCGCATGGAGCTCGGGGACGGCTGGTTCGTCAACGTGGCTGACGGGCCGGCCCGGCCCGAGGACCCCCAGCCCTGGGAGGTGCTGCATCGGTGGGGTCGCGCGCTCGGGGACGGGGACGTGGTGGCCGGTGCGCTCGCCCACCGCGGTGACGACCCGGCGCCGCCCGTGCGGCCGGAGCTGGGCCTGGGGCGGGTGCTGTGGGCGGTCGGGGACCAGGAGTGGCGTGCCGGCCGTCCGACGGGCTCGCCGCTGCCTGCCGAGACCTGGCTGCCCGAGGTGCAGCTGCTGGTGGCCCGCGAGCGAGCCGGCGATCAGGCCGGGCTGGCGCTCGCCGTCAAGGGCGGCCACAACGCGGAGGCCCACAACCACCTCGACGTCGGCTCCGTCATGGTCGCGCTCGGCGCGAGCCCTGTGCTCATCGATCTGGGACAGCCGACCTACACCGCGCAGACCTTCAGCGAGCGGCGTTACGAGATCTGGACGATGACCAGCTCCTGGCACACGCTGCCCACCATCCGCGGCTGCGAGCAGGGCGTGGGGGAGGAGTATGCGGCGCAGGGGGTGCGCGCGGAGGGGTCCTCGCTGACCCTCGACCTGGCCGGCGCCTACCCGGCCGAGGCGGGAGTGCGCAGCTACCAGCGGCGGGTCGCGCTCGAGCGGGGATCGACCCCTGCGGTGCGCATCGAGGACCACTGGCAGCTCGAGCCGCGCGGCGGGTCGACGCTCGGGGACGGCGTGGAGGCCCACTACGTGCTCGCCGGGGACGTGCTCGATCATCGCGCCGGGAGCCTGCAGGTGCGGGCGCTCTCCGGGGCGATCGCCGAGCTGAGCTGTGACGCCGAACTGGGAACGGGGGACCTGGAGCGACGCGAGATCGACGACCCCCTGCTGCAGCGGTCCTGGGGCGAGGCGGTGCATCGACTGTGCCTGGGGACGACGACCGATCCAGAGACGGGGACCGGAGTGCTAGCGGTGGTGCTGCGCGCGGTGTGAGGACCGGCCGGGGAGGGCCCGTGCCCTGTCGGCCCGTTGGTTACTCGTGTAACTTGATCCCATCCAGTCCATCCGGACGCTCGAGGAGGAACTCCATGGCTGATGACATCGCACCCGCCGCCGACCTGACCCCGGACGAGAAGGTCGCCCTGACGGGCGGCGCCGACTTCTGGCACACCCACGGCGTGCCCTCGCAGGATCTGCCCGGCGTGATGGTCGCCGACGGCCCCCACGGCCTGCGCGTCCAGAAGGCAGAAGGTGATCACCTGGGCCTGAACGACTCCGTGCCGGCGACGTGCTTCCCGCCCGCCGTCGGCCTCGCCGCGACCTGGAGCCGGGAGGCCGCCTCCGCCGTCGCCGCCGCGATCGGCGAGGAAGCGCTGGCCGAAGGCGTCTCCGTCGTCCTCGGCCCGGGCATGAACCTCAAGCGCTCCCCGCTGTGCGGCCGCAACTTCGAGTACTTCTCCGAGGACCCGATCCTCACCGGTGAGATGGCCGTCGCCTACGTCAACGGCATGCAGGAGCGCGGCGTCGGCACCTCCGTGAAGCACTTCGCGCTGAACAACCAGGAGACCGACCGCATGCGCGTCGACGTCCAGGTCGACAAGCGCACGCTGCACGAGATGTACCAGCGCGCCTTCCGTGCCGTCGTCACCCGCGCCCAGCCGTGGACGGTGATGTGCTCCTACAACTCCGTGCTTGGCACCCTGGTCTCCGAGAACTCCTTCCTGCTCACCGACGTGCTGCGCGGGCAGTGGGGCTTCGAAGGCCTGGTGGTCTCGGACTGGGGCGCGGTGGTGGACCGGCCCCGCTCCGTCGCCGCCGGGCTGGACCTGCAGATGCCGGCCGATCCCGGCGCCCAGCAGGCCCTCGCCGAGGCGCTGGCCGAGGGGAGCATCTCGCCCGAGCACGTCGACCGGGCCGCCGGCCTGGTGCTCGACCTGATCCGCAAGGGCCTCGCCCAGCGTGATGAGTCCGCGAGCTACGACGTCGGCGCGCATCATCAGGTGGCGCTCGAGGCCGCCCGCCGCGCGATCGTGCTGCTGCGCAACGACGGCACGCTGCCGCTGGAAGCGGGCGCCGCCGGCCGCGACGGCGGCTTGGCCGTGATCGGTGACTTCGCCGCCTCCCCGCGCTACCAGGGCGCCGGCTCCTCCCACGTCAACCCGACCCGTCTGACGACGGCCCTGGACTCCATCCGGGGGATCGCCGGGGACGTGCCCTTCGCCCGCGGCTTCACGCCCGGCGGTTCCGAGGAGGACGAGGCCCTGCGCGCCGAAGCCGTCGACCTCGCCCGTCGCGCCGAGACCGTGGTGCTGTTCCTCGGCCTGGGTGAGGATGTCGAGTCCGAGGGCTACGACCGCACCGACATGGAGCTGCCCGCAGCCCAGGAGCGCCTGCTCGAGGAGGTCCTGGCCGTCAACGACCGCGTCGTGGTCGTCCTCTCCAACGGCTCGGCGATCCGCCTCTCGCAGACGCTGCGCTCGGCACCCGCCGTGCTCGAGGCCTGGCTGCTCGGCCAGGCCGGCGGCGAGGCCGCGGCGGAGGTGCTCTTCGGCCTCACAAACCCTTCCGGCAAGCTCGCCGAGACCATCCCGCTGCGCCTGGAGGACACCCCCTCCTACCTCCACTTCCCGGGTGAGCACGGGCGGGTGACCTACGGCGAGGGGCTGTTCGTCGGCTACCGCGGGCTGGACGCGCGCGGTACCGAGGTCGCCTACCCCTTCGGTCACGGCCTGAGCTACACCAGCTTCGAGTACTCCGACGCCTCGGCGACCGCCACGGCCGACGGGATCGCCGTGGAGCTGACCGTGACCAACACCGGCGGGCGGACCGGCCGCGAGATCGTCCAGGTCTATGCGTCCCTGCCCGGCTCGCGGATCACCCGTGCGCCGCGGGAGCTGAAGGGCTTCGGGGACGTCGAACTGGAGCCGGGCGCCTCCGAGCGCATGCGGATTGACATCCCGCTCGCCGACCTGCAGTACTGGAGCGTTCGCGAGGGTGCGTGGCTGGTCGAGGGCGGCACCTACCACCTGGAGCTCGGCGCCTCCAGCCGGGACCTGCGTCTCAGCATCGACGTCGAGGTAGCCGGCGATGAGCCGGTGCCCACCGCCACCGTCTCCAGCACCATGCTGGAGATCATGGAGATCCCCGGTGGCCGCGAGAAGCTCGAGGCCCTGATGGCGGATTCGCCCCTGTTCAACGATCCCGAGATGCGCAAGATGGCAGAGCAGATCCCCGTCGGCCGCTTCACCGGCCTCGGCGGATACAGCCACGAGCAGATCCAGCGATTCCTGGATACGGTCAACGCCGGGTGACGGTCCGAGCGGGAGGATGAGCGACATGCCGGGAAGGGCCGCGACCAGCGCCGACGTGGCACGGCAGGCCGGAGTCTCCCGGGCGACCGTGAGCTATGTGCTCAACGAGCGCCCGGGGCACTCGCTCCCCGAGACCACCCGGCAACGGGTGCTCACGGCCGCCCGCGACCTGGGATACGTGCCCAACCACAGTGCGCGGGCGCTGCGGGGCAAGCAGCCACCGATCATCCTCGTGATCCTGCGCCCGGTGCCGTTCGGGCGGAACATCGGCGGCATCCTCGACGAGCTGACAGCACTCGCCCACCGTTACGGATGCTCCCTGGTCACCCAGCACGCCGACACCCCGGACTCGCTCGAGGCGACCCTCGCTCATCTGCGGCCCCGGCTGGCGCTGTCGATCCTCCCGCTCGAGCCCGCCGACCTCGAGGCGCTCGAGCGCCTCCGCATCCCCGTCGTGGACGGGTGGCAGATCCGGGGCGGAGCCGACGGGCAGGCGGCACGGCTCCAGGTCGAGACGCTCGCGGCCGCCGGACGGTCTCGCCTGGCATACCTGGGAGCGGCGGAGGACGATCTGCGGGTCTTCGAGGAGGCCCGGCGTGCTGGTGTCACCGACACCTGCGCGCAGCTCGGCCTGCCGCTCCCGCAGACAGCGGCCGTCACCATGAGCAGCACGCCCCGGACGGGCGCTGAACTGCAGCGCATCCTTCGCGCCTGGACCAGCCAGCCGGAGCCCGTCGACGGGGTGGCCTGCTACAACGACGTCTGGGCGGCCGCTCTGCTGCGCGCCGCCCGCGACGAGGACATCTCTGTGCCGAACGCCGTCTCGGTGATCGGCATGGACGACGAGCCGATGGGCGCGTTCCTCGAGCCACCGCTGACCACGATCAACCTCGACGTCTCGGAGCTGTCCCGAGAACTCTTCGCCCGGGGACTCTCCCTGCTGGGCGAGGAGGTGGGGGAGCCGGACGAGCGAGCCGACAGCGACTCCGGCCGATTCACTCTGATCGAGCGGGGCTCCGTGTGAGCACGGGCGATCAGGCCCGGGTGGTCAGAGCGGTGGATTCCCGCAGCAGCACGTCACCGCGCACATGCACCTCGCTGACGTCCGCGGTGTCGGTCGGCCCGTCGGCGCCATCGGCACCGTTCCCGCCGGCCGTCTCGGCTGCGCCGGTCGTGCCATTCCCGTCGGCGTCCCCCGGCAGCTCCAGCACCCACTCCACGGCCTGGCGCGCCATGTCGTGCAGCGGCAGGGCGATGGTGGTCAGGGAGGGGTTCGCGTCGGCCCCGTCGGGCACGCCGCCGAAGCCGGCGACGGCGACCTGGCCCGGCACGTCGATCCCGCGCCGGCGCAGCTCGCCGAGCGCACCGAGGGCCATCACGTCGGCCGGGGCGAACAGGCACAGCGGCAGGTCCTCGGCGGGGGAGGCCGCCTCCAGGTGCTCCTGGACCTGCTCGGCGGCGAGGTGGCCGCCGTCCCGGGTCAGGCCGGCACCGATGTTCAGCTCGGGCTCGATGCCGGCCTCGGTGAGGGCGGCGACGAACCCGCCGGTGCGGTCCCCGGCCGAGGGGATGCCCTCGATGCCCTGGACGACGGCGAAGCGGCGATGGCCCTCGACCACCAAGGAGGTCGCGAGCTCGTGAGCGGCCGCGGCGTTGTCCGGCACGATGGTGCGGCCCACGCCGAGGGACTGGCCCATGCCCACCACGCGGCCCTCGTTGCGGGCGAAGCCCTCCAGCAGCGTGCTGATCGCGGCGTCGGAGTCGTTGCCGTAGCGGTGGGAGCCGACCAGCACCAGGGCATCGACCTGCTGGGCGATCAGCGACCGCAGCGCTCTGACCTCGGTGTCGATCTCGCGGTCGGTCTGCGTCAGCAGCACCTGGCTCTGGGAGGCGAAGGCCTGCTGCTGGATCTCGCGGGCGACGGTCGCGAAGTAGGGATCGGCGATGTCGTGGACGACCAGGCCGATCAGCCCGGAGCGGGAGCGCGCCAGGGCCTGCGCCTGCGCATTGGGCACATACCCGAGCTTCGCCGCGGAGGCCTCGACCTTCTCCGCGACCGCCTTGCCGGGGATGCGGGAGGAGCCGTTGAGAACGCGGGAGGCGGTGGCCAGGGAGACCCCGGCATCCTGGGCGACGTCGCTGAGACGCACTGCGGGCATCGGGGCTCCTACTCGTGACGGGGTGCTCGGGGCGAGGGGTGCGGGACATCGGGAACGGACCGCGGGCCTGCGGGGAAACGCTGTCCGGGTCCGCTCAGGATACGACCAGCGAGCCTCTCACGTCCGCCGCTCACGGTAGGTATCACGGTCGCGGTTCTCACGCTGCTGGCCAGGAGGATAAACTGCAGCGGAAAGCGATTGCCTTGCGGGGTGGTGGACGCGTCCCGCTCCGGCACAGGGCATCCCTGGCCCGACGACGACCACCAGGAGCCACCCGTGACGACCGCGCCCGCCCCGCGCCCCGTGGAGCACCCCACGCTCGCCCTGCCGACCCTGGACCACTCCACGTCGGCCCGCACCGGGATCACCCGCGCCCACTGGGAAAGCGTGGCCGACCAGCTGCTGCTGGCACTGCGCCCATATGCGGCTGCCGACGGAGCACAGTTCCATCCGCCCGGGCGAGCCAGCCACAGCGGGAGGGACTCCGACGGGCTCGAGGGCTTCGCCCGCTCGTTCCTGATCGCCGCCATGGCCCAGCACGGCCGCGATGGGGAGGACCCGCACGGCCACGCCGAGCTGTACGCCCGCGGGCTGGCAGCCGGGGTGGACCCGGAGGGCGCGAACCCGTGGCCGCGTCCCGCGAAGCTGCCGCAGGCCAAGGTCGAGGCCTGCTCCGTGGCGCTCGCCCTCGATCTCACCCGGGAGTGGATCTGGGACCGGCTGGACGAGACCACCCGCGAGCGCCTGGTCGACTGGTTCGCCGAGGTGATCGGCACGCCCTACCCGCCCGTGAACTGGGTGTGGTTCCGGATCATCGTGCTCACGTTCCTGCGCTCGGTCGACGACCGCTTCGCCTCCGGTCCCGACGCCTCCGCGCTGCGCGCGGACCTCGCCCACGACCTGCGCATCCATGAGAGCTGCGCCCGCGAGGGCGGCTGGTTCCTCGACGGCCCCGAGCGCAGCGTCGATCACTACAACACGTGGGCCTTCGCCGTGCTGCCGATCCTGTGGCTGCGCATGCGCGGTGCGCGCGACCTCGAGGCCGACGGCCTGATCACCGGTGCCGACCGGGCGCGCCACCGCGAGCGGGTGGCATCGTTCGCCGACGACGCGCTCGGGCTGGTCGGGGCCGACGGAGCCCCGCTGATCCAGGGCCGCAGCCTCATCTATCGCATGGCCACGGCCGCGCCCTTCTGGAGCGCGGCGCTCGCCGGCCTGGCCGGCGGTGAGGACCCGCGACTGGACCCGGGCCGGCTGCGCCGCGCCGCCTCCGGGGAGCTCGCCCACTTCCTGCGCCACGGCGTGCCCGACGAGCGGGGACTGCTCAGCCTGGGCTGGTTCCATGCCTTCGAGGACATGGCGCAGACCTACTCCGGCCCGGGCTCCCCGTACTGGGCGTCCAAGGGCTTCCTCGGTCTGATCCTGCCCGCCGATCACCCGGTGTGGACCGCCCCCGAGCAGCCGCTGCCCGTGGAGGTCGAGTCCGCCGTCGGCGCGATCCCCACTCCCGGCTGGCTGGTCTCCCGCACCAGCGAGGACGGCATCGTCCGCGTCGTCAACCACGGCACCGACCATGGGCTGCCCGGCGTGCTGACCACCGACTCCCCGCTGTATGCGCGGCTGACCTACTCGACGGCGACCTGCCCTGCCCTGAGCGGACCGGGAGTCACCGATCCCCGCGACGGCACCGTCGGCCTGATCCATCCCGAGCACGGCTGGAGCCACCGCTCCGGCTTCGACCGGGTGGAGCTGCGCACCGAGGTGGTGGGCGGCGGGGAGCAGGTCGGGATCGCCCTCTCCCGCCAGCTGTGCCACTGGGTCGAGCTCGATCCGCACGCCGCCGATCACGGGCGCGGCCGTCAGGGCTCCGTCACGCCGGGAGCGCTGCTGACCGTGGCGAGCATCGTCCGCGGAGCGCAGGAGGTGCGCATCGTGCGCGCCGAGGAGGAGACGGTCCTCCCGGTCGCCATCGGGGGATGGCCGCTGTCGGGCTCGGGCGCGATCGAGGAGATCCGCCCCGCGGGCACCGGGACCGCTGCGGCGATCGGGGCACGGCTCGCGCGCAGCGGGGAGCCGGCGCTGGTCAGCGAGATCCAGGCCCTGCGCGGCACGTGGTCACCGGCCCTTCACCGCGAGCGGGACGTGACACCGCTGGGTCCGCGGTTCGCCGTGCCGCAGCTGCACGGGCGGCCGCTGCGGGCCGGGGAGATCGTGGCCGCGAGCGTGGTGCTGCGTGGCCAGAGCGCCCCGCAGGGACCGGCGGCGGCCGTCGACATCAGTGCCGAGGGGACCGTGCAGGTGAGCTGGAGCGACGGCGAGCAGGTGCGCGTGGCGCTCGAGCCGTGGCCTCAGGCCGTGATGGCCAGTGCGGACCTGTCCACGGGGTGACGCGGCGGCTCGCCCGCGCGGAGACGGCGCAGCTCCTCGAGCGCGTGATCGGCCATCCTCAGCAGTTCGTTCCCCTGGGAGCCGGCGATGTGCGGGGTGATAGAGACCGTCGGCACCTCCCACAGCGGGTCGTCCGGCGCGAGGTCGTCATGCACGTCCAGCACGGCGCTGAGTCGCCCGGAGACCAGCTCGGCGCGCAGAGCATCGAGGTCGACCAGGGCGGGCCGGGCCGTGTTGACGAAGGTCGAGCCGTCGCGCATCCGTGCCAGCAGCGCAGCATCGACCATGTGCCGGGTGCTGGGCAGATCCGGCGCATGCAGGCTGACCACGTCCGAGCCCGCGAACAGGTCCGCCAGTGAGACCTTCCGGGCGCCGAGCGCGCAGATCTCGGCCTCGGAGGCATAGGGGTCGCTGATCAGCACCGTCAGGTCGAACGGGCGCAGGAGCTCGGCGACCAGCCGCCCGATGCGGGAGGCGCCCACGAGCCCGACCACGGCGCCGTTGTTCCCGCCGTCGTGCAGGCTCCATGCGTCGTGCGCACCGCGGTGGCGACGGTGCTCCGCTTCGCGCCGCAGACTGTGCTTTCCCGCCAGCAGGATCTGGGCGAGCGTGTACTCGGCGACCGGGACCGCATTGGCCTGCGCGGCGGTGGTGACGGTGATGGAGGGGTCCTCCCACACCGCCTGACCGACGACGCTGCGCACCGTCCCGGCCGTGTGCACGACCGCGCGCAGCCGGGGCATCCGCGAGAGGGCGGACGCATCGATCCTGGGCGAGCCCCACCCCGTGATGACGGCGTCCGCCGTGGCCAGCTCCGACTCCGGGATCGAGGACAGGTCGGTGACCGGGCCGTGCCCGACGAGGTCGACGAGGTCGTCCAGCCGGCGGCGGCGGGCGTCGTCGAAGAAGAGGCCGGCCATGGTCTCCGACATCGCGAGCAGGGCTCTCATGCGGGCTCCTCGAGGGTCGCAGGCAGCAGCTCGTACAGGGTGTCCGCCTCGCGCCGCAGCAGTGCCGGGTCGTCGCCGGGCACGAATTCGAGCAGGGCGTCATGGTCGCGCCCGTCAGCCTGGAGGATCTCGAAGGCATCGCGCCACAGCTCGGCGCGCTGCGCGAGCGGCTGCCGATGCGCAGCGGGCCACCAGGAGAACACGTGGACGGTGGAGACGTGGGGGAGTGCGGTGCGCAGGTCCGCGACCGCTTCCCGCCGCGGCTGATCCTGATGAGGCTGCCAGTACGTGCGCACGGCAGGGTGGCCGATCTCCTCCAGCAGCTGCAGCGTCGAGCCGATCTCGTCGGTCAGGGTGCCGCCGTGCCATTCCAGGCCCAGCTCCATCCCGGCCTCGGCGGCGCAGCGGGCCGTCTCACGCAGGCGCGCGACGATCATCCGGCGATCCTCGGCGCTCGTCTCGCGCGAACCCTGGGTACCTGCCCAGACGCGGAGGCGCGGCGCACCCAGCTCCTCGGCGCTGGCGAGCAGCGCTGAGGCCTCCGCCGAGACGGTCTCCGCGGAGCCGACGCACCGGAGATAGGAGCCGTAGCCGGACACCTCCAGCCCGGCCGCCTGCGTCACCTCGCGCGCGAAGCGGGCAGCGGCCAGGTCCCCGGCAGGGACGTGCACGTCGCTGCCCCATTCGAGGCAGCGCAGTTCCGCGTCGGCGGCGAGGCCGGCGACCTGCTGGACGGACAGCTCCCGGAAGCTGACGGAGCACAGCCCGGGGCGGATCATGCTGGTCCCGCTGCGGTCGTGCTCGCCGGGTCTGGGCCCGAGGCGCCCACCAGGGCGTCCTCCAGGGCGGCGGTCGAGTCCCGGACACGAAGCTCAGGCAGCAGCCGGACCTGCTCGATCGGGGCGTCCGGGGCCTCGAGGCGCTGCAGGGCCAGCTCGACCGCGCGCTCGCCGAGCGCATACTTCGAGGGCGCGACGGCCGTCAGCGCGGGACGCGTGGTCACCGAGAGCTCGTCGTCGTACGCGACCAGGGAGAGATCCCCGGGGATCGACCAGCCGCGGCGGGTCGCATGCTGGACCAGCAGGGTGGCGGCGACATCGGAGTGGACCAGCGCCGCCGTCGTCCCCATCTCGCGATAGTGCTCCAGGACGGCATCGATCTGCTCGAAGGGCTGCGCGCCGTGCGGATCCAGCACATGGCTCGGGGCGGCGATCCCGCGGAGTCCCAGCAGCTCCACACAGCGCGTGTAGCCGCTTTCGACGAAGGGGTTCGTCGGGCTGTGGGGGTCGCCCTCGAACGCGATCCGGCGATGTCCGAGCGAGGCGAGGTGGCGGACGGCCATGGCGGCACCTGAGGAATGATCCGACCGCACGGTATCGAAGACGCGATCCAGCGCCCCGTGGCTCTCGATCCCGCGCTCCGCGAGAACCACCGGGATGGAGAGCTCGGCCAGTCGTTCGACGAGCTGCTCGCTCGCGGCACCGGCACGCATCTCCGGGGCGATGATGAGGGCCTCGGTCGCGGAGTCCGCGGCGATCTGGTCGACCACCAGCCGGTTCGCCTCGGCATTGGCCATCGAGACATGGATGCTCAGATCCACTCCGAGTCGCTGGGCGGCGTCGCCCGCGCCCCGCAGGATCGTCGGCCAGTAGTACCGCATGGAGGGGACCACCATGGCGATCTTCGCCGCCGGATGGGAGGGGAC
This sequence comes from Brachybacterium sp. SYSU DS0246, assembly GCF_059391765.1. NCBI lineage: Bacteria > Bacillati > Actinomycetota > Actinomycetes > Micrococcales > Dermabacteraceae > Brachybacterium > Brachybacterium sp. SYSU DS0246. Next base: position 68,751 of record NZ_JBZXYT010000001.1, read on the forward strand.
GGTGAGGTCGGAGGACTCGGCCTCCGCCGATGCCTCGAGCCGTCGGGCGCCGCCACGCACCTGCTCGAGGAGATTCTGCTCGGCGAGGGCGGCGATGTCGCGGCGCACGGTGATGGTGGAGACACCGAGATCTTCCGCGAGGGACTTGACCAGGGCCTCACCGTCCAGGCGCACTCGGTCGAGGATCTGTTGCCGACGGCTGGCCGGAAGTTCACTGGTCACGATGTGGTTCCTCTCCCTTGGCGCGGCACTCGGGCGGCCTGACCGCGGTCTCTCGACGCCGTCCGTGCCCGTACCGGCCCGGCCATCGTAGCTCACAAGTGACCATGACTGTTCGTAAATGATCGAAACGGTGCTTGACAGGAGCGGAGTGGCTGGGCTTGACTGTTCCTGTTCGTTTCTGGCGCCCTTCGATGTCGAGGGGCTCGGCCTGAGGAGGCTTCACCGCCCGCACTGCTGCGGGGACCGGTCCTGCGGCCCGCGAGGCCGGCGTCCGCGCAGTCCCTTGTGATTCTCGATTCCTGTTCTTCTCGATGGAGCGCAGAGATCTGCCAGGATGCCGTCGCGGTATCCGGTTGATTATTTCGGCGTGCTTCCTGATGCGCTCCGAGATTGTTCAGGATGTTGCGGTGATAATTGCTGTCCGTTGTCGCCGGGTGCGCCGGCGGGTGGTTCATCATGGCTTTCCGTCTGCATTTTCGTCAGGGTGTCGTTCGTGTGTCGCCGCACCAGATCTCCGCGTATCGCGCCGTCCCGGCGGCCCGCTGGGGGCTCACTGACGAGGAGGCGGTCACGAGCTCGACAGTTCCCCGCTGGCCTGCGTCAACAGTCCGTCCGTGTCATCGTCGCCGCGACAGGAGTCTGATCCGTGACGTCACGGGAGCCCAGGGGCTGACACTTACGGTGCAGCCGGAGGTGGGTGCCTGCGTCGCCCGACTCCTCGTGATTCTCACTCGGCGAGGGCGCCCATGGATGACGGGTGTATTCACGGGTAGTCGGAGTACCCCTGTGCGATATCTGGAAGTACGTCACAGAGTGATAACGAGATCGTGCGTCCGGTGTTTGTTGCGCTACGGTGGCAAGCGCTTGCACGCGCAATGAAGCGAAGAGATGAGCGAGGCTCCCATGAACCAGTCCATTCCCTCCACGTCCCTCCGGCGTCGAAGCGTCCTGTCCCTCGGCGCGACGGCCGGCCTGATCACGGCGACGGCCTCGAGCTGCTCGTTCCTCTCCACCGACCCCAACGCCGAGGGCGGCAGCGGTGGCGGGGGCGACGATGCGATGGAGTCTCCGATGCTCACCGAGAAGGTCGACGCCGGGGAGCTGCCCCCGCTCGAGGAGCGCCTGCCCACCGAACCGCTCGTCGTCGCGGCCGCTGAGCCCGGAACCTTCGGCGGCACCTGGCGCGCACTCACCCTCGGACCGGGCGACTCTGCGTCCCCCGACCGCATCCTCGGGTACGAACCCGGGTTGCGGAAGGACCCCATGCTGACCGAGGTGGGCCCCGGCGTCTTCACCGGTATGGAGATGAACGAGGACGGCACGGAGTACACGCTCACCCTGCGGGAGGGCATGAAGTGGTCCGACGGCGAGCCCTTCACCGCGGACGACATCGTCTTCGCGATCGAGGACGTCTTCGGCAACGAGGAGCTGTTCGCCACCCCGCCCAACTGGATCGCCACCGACGGTGAGAAGGCCACGGCCGAAGCGATCGACGAGACCACCGTCAAGGTCACCTTCGCCTCTCCCACCGGGCGCTTCGAGGACGAGGTGAACCGCAACATGGAGCTCATCAACTACCCCAAGCACTACGCCCAGGACTTCCTTCCCACCTACAACGACGACCTGGACGCGAAGGTCGAGGAGGCCGGACTGGAGGCGTGGACAGATCTGTGGAACGACCAGATCGCCGATCAGGGATTCTGGAAGAACGCGGACCTGCCCACCATCGACGCCTGGACCGTGACGACCCCGCTCGGGGAGGGCGACTCGGTGGTGTTCGAGCGCAACCCCTACTACTGGAAGACCGACGCCGACGGTCGTCAGCTGCCCTACATCGACACGCTCAGCTTCGAGGTGGTCACGGACCCCGAGGTGATGACTCTGAAGGTCACCGACGGTGAGGTGGACCTGATGTACCGCCACGCCAACACCTCGGCGAACAAGCCGGTGTACGCCGACAGCGTCGAGGCGGCCGGCACTCGGATCGTCGAGACCACCGCCACCAGTATGAACTCCATGTGCATCGCCCTGAACCTGGCCCACAAGGACCCGGAGAAGGCGGAGCTGTACCAGAACCGGGACTTCCGCATCGGCCTCTCCCATGCGATCGATCGCGAGGAGCTGATCACCGCGGTGTGGCAGCGCCAGGGCGAGCCGTGGCAGTGGGCACCGCACGCCGAATCCGAGTACTACGACGAGGAGTTCGCCAAGCAGTACACCGAGTTCGACGTCGACCTGGCGAACGAGCATCTGGACAAGGCCGGCATCACCGAGAAGGACGGCGACGGCTTCCGCACCATGCCGGGCGGCGGCACGCTGACCATCACCCTGGACGTGCCCTCGGCACTGTTCCCCGAGTGGCCCACGGCCGCGGCGATGATCTCGGACATGTGGCAGGAGGTGGGCATCCGCATGAGCGTGAACACGGTCGATCGCACCCTGTTCTACGACCGGAAGATCCCCAGCGCCAACGAGATCGACGCCGGAGTGTGGGCCGGCGACGGTGGCCTCGCCGTGGAGTCGGTCGACCCGCGCTGGTACATGCCCTACAGCGACGAGTCCGTGTGGGCGACCCCCTGGGGCCAGTACTTCAACAGCGGCGGCAGCGAGGGGCCGGAGCCGATCCCCGCCGCCAAGGAGCAGATCGAGCTCATGTGGCAGTTCGACGACGAGCCGGACCCGGACACGCGGGACGAGCTGTTCCGCCAGGTCCTGGCCATCGCCAAGGAGGAGTTCTGGGGCATCGGCATCGGCACCGCGCCCAACCCGTACTGGGTGGTCAAGAACCGGCTCCACAACGTCCTCGAGGGCGTGCCGGACACCTGGGTGTATCGCACCCCGGGTCACGCCAACCCGGAGACCTGGTTCCTCAGCGAGGATGCCTGATCGCTGATGGGTCGTTACCTCCTGCGCCGGGTGCTCATCATGATCCCGACGCTGTTCGCCATCTCGATCGCCTCGTTCGTCCTCATCCAGCTGCCGCCCGGCGACTACGTGACCACGCTGGTCGCGCAGTACTCCGCGCAGGGCGACCAGCTCGACGCGGCCCGCATCGCCGCGCTCGAAGCGCGCTACGGTGTGGGCGAGCCGATGATCGTGCAGTACTGGAAGTGGATCAGCGGCATCCTCTTCCACCTCGACTTCGGGGAGTCCTTCGCCTGGCAGAAGCCCGTCTCCGAGCTGCTGGCCGATCGGCTGCCGCTGACGATCCTGCTCTCGATCGGGACGCTGCTGTTCATCTGGGCGGTCTCCTTCCCGATCGGGATCTACTCCGCCCTGCGCCAGTACAGCATCGGTGATTACGCGTTCACGCTGATCGGCTTCATCGGCCTGGCCACCCCGAACTTCCTCATCGCGCTGCTGCTGATGTACCTGGGCATGCAGTACTTCGGGACCGGGGCCGGCGGGTTGTTCTCCCCGGAGTGGCGGGACGCGAGCTGGAACCTGGGCAAGCTGCTGGACCTGCTGGGCCACATCTGGGTGCCGCTGGTGGTCTGGGGTACCGCGGGCACCGCCGGCATGATCAGGATCCTGCGTGCGAATCTGCTCGATGAGATCCGCAAGCCCTACGTGACCGCGGCCCGCGCCCGGGGTGTGGCCGAGACGAAGCTGACGGTGAAGTACCCGCTGCGCGTGGCGCTGAACCCATTCTTCTCCACGATCGGGTGGGTCCTGGCCAGTCTCATCAGTGCCGACGCGATCGTCTCCAAGGTGCTGAACCTGCCGACCATGGGCCCGCTGCTGCTGGACTCGCTGAAATCGCAGGACATGTACCTCGCGGGCTCGATCATCCTGATCAGCGCCACGCTGACCGTGATCGGCACGCTCATCTCCGACCTGTTGCTCGGCTGGCTGGACCCGCGGGTCCGGCTGGGCCGACGGTGAGAAAGGGGTCTTCGATGATGACCGAAGCCCAGAAGCTGCAGGATTTCCCCGCGGGGTCGGACCCGCTCGCAGAGACGCCCGAGGACGAGAGTGCCGAGACGTCCACCCGGGAGCCCGGTGACGGCGAGGTCGCCGTCGCCTCCCAGTGGAAGCTGACCTGGTGGTCCTTCAAACGGCACAAGCTCGCCATGGCGGGCGCCGTGGTGACGCTCCTGCTCTACCTGATGGTGATCTTCGCCGGGTTCCTGGCCCCGTACGCGAAGTCGTACTACAGCCCCGAGCACGCCTACGCGCCGCCGCAGGCGCTGCAGGTGGTCGACGCCGAGGGCAACTGGGGGCTGCACGTGCACCCGCAGGTGGCCGAGCAGGACCCCGAGACCCTCCAGCTGACCTGGACCACGGACGAGACGGCCACGACCGAGGTGGGCTTCTTCGTCCGGGGTGATGAGTACACGCTGCTGGGATTCATCACCGCCGATCGGCACCTGTTCGGACCCACCGACCCCACGTCCCAGGAGCCGGTCTACCTCCTGGGCGCGGACAAGAACGGACACGACATCCTCTCCCGCATCATCCACGGGTCGGTCGTCTCCATGACCATCGGGCTCGTGGGCGTGGCGATCTCTCTGATCATCGCCATCGTCCTCGGCGGGCTCTCCGGCCTGCTCGGTGGCGTCACGGACACGATCATCCAGCGCGTGATCGAGTTCCTCATGTCGTTGCCGGCCATCCCCCTGTGGATGGCGCTCGCGGCAGCCGTCCCGGCGACCTGGAGCCCGCTGGAGCGCTACTTCGCGATCATCGTGATCCTCTCGCTGATCGGGTGGACCGGTCTCGCCCGCGAGGTGCGCGGCAAGTTCATGTCGGTGCGCGAGGAGGAGTACATCACCGCGGCCCGGATCGACGGGGCCAGCCGCGGACGCCTGATCGGACGCCACATGCTCCCGCAGTTCACCAGCCACATCATCGCCGGGCTGTCGCTGTCAATCCCCGCGATGATCCTGGCCGAGACCTCGCTGTCCTGGCTGGGGTTGGGACTGCAGGCCCCGGTGGTCAGCTGGGGCGTGCTGCTGCAGGAGGCCCAGAACGTCCGTGTCATCACCACCGCCCCCTGGATCATGATCCCCGGCCTGGCCGTGGTGATCGCGGTCCTCGCCCTCAACTTCTTCGGAGATGGACTTCGCGATGCCGCCGACCCTTACAAGAACTGACGACCCCGGTCCCGCCATGGAGACCTCGGCCCCGCCGCTGCTGCGCATCCGCGGGCTGAAGACCCACTTCGAGACCCATGAAGCCGTCGTCAAAGCCGTCGACGGTGTGGACATCGACGTCCCGCGGGGCAGGACGGTCTGCGTCGTGGGCGAGTCCGGCTGCGGGAAGTCCATGACCGCGCGCTCGATCCTGCAGCTCATCGAACGCCCCGGCCGGATCGTCGACGGATCGATCCAGTGGCGTCCTGACGCGGGGTCGGACGAGGTCATCGAGGCGACGGAGCTGGGCCCGAAGGATCCCCGTCTGACCCGGCTCCGCGGCGGGGACATCGGCATGATCTTCCAGGAGCCGCTGGCCTCGCTGTCGCCGATGTACACGGTGGGCGAGCAGCTGTGCGAACCGCTGCGCATCCACCAGGGGCTGTCGAAGGCCCAGGCGCGCGAGCGTGCCATCGAGATGCTCGCCACCGTGGGGATCCCCAAGCCGGAGCAGCGGGTCGACGCCTACCCGTTCCAGCTCTCGGGCGGCATGTGCCAGCGCGTGATGATCGCGATCGCCCTCTCGTGCTCCCCGAAGCTCCTCATCGCGGACGAGCCCACCACGGCACTGGACGTCACCACCCAGGCGCGCATCCTGGATCTCCTGCACGACCTGCAGGCCGAGAACGGCATGTCGATGCTGTTCATCACCCATGACATGGGTGTGGTGGCGGAGATCGCCGACGAGGTCACCGTGATGTACCTCGGTCGCGTCGTCGAGCACGGCACGGTCGAGCAGATCTTCAACGCGCCCAAGCACCCCTACACGCGGGCCCTGCTCGACTCCATCCCCACCGCGCATACCGACGGCCCTCGCAGGACCCTCGCCGCGATCCGCGGCATGATCCCGCACCCGCAGAACCGCCCGGCCGGCTGTCCCTTCAACAATCGCTGCGACCACGCGCTCGAGGGTGTCTGCGATCAGGAGTTCCCGGCGCGGACGAGCTTCGGTGACGATCACTTCACGCACTGTCACCTGTACGACGAGCAGGGCAACGGGATCCACCCGGGAGCCGCCGACGGGCCACGAGCGGCCGACGGGACGGCCGGCGGTGCCACGACCGCCGGCGCCACCGGCGCCACCTCACTGGGGATGCCCGGCATGCCGGAGCCGTCCCTTTCCACCGCAGCGGCGACCCAGGACGGTGCGGCTGCCGGCGCCGACTCCGGGCAGGCCGGGCTTCGGCCACCGGAGACCACCGGGCAGGCGGGCGAGCCGCAGCAGGAGGAGGCTGCAGACGGCTCGCGCCTGACCGTGGACCGGCTGCCCGTCACAGAGGGGCGGCGAGCAGAGAGCGAGGAGACCGCTCCGATCCTGCGGATCCAGGACCTCACGAAGCACTTCCCTCTGAAGAAGGGTGCCTTCCGACGCGCCACCGGCAGCGTGTACGCGGTCGACGGGGTGTCCCTCGATCTCCGCCCCGGGGAGACCCTGGGACTGGTGGGCGAATCCGGCTGCGGGAAATCCACGCTCGGCCGGACCATCTCCCGGATCCTCGACCCCACCGACGGCAGCATCGAGTACCGGCGCCGGGACGGCTCCGTGGTCGACGTCGCCACGATCAAGGGCGACGAGCTGACCCGGTACCGGCGGGACGTGCGTGTCATCTTCCAGGATCCGTTCTCCTCCCTGAACCCCCGGATGAACCTTGAGCAGCTGGTCGGGGAGCCGCTGCTCAACAACAAGATGGCCAAGGGGGCGGAGCTGCGCGATCGGGTCGCCGAGATGCTGAGGACCGTCGGCCTGCGCCCGGAGTACCTCAAGCGCTACCCGCACGCGTTCTCCGGCGGCGAGCGCCAGCGCATCAACATCGCCCGGGCACTGATCACGAACCCGCGGGTGGTGATCGCCGACGAAGCGGTCTCGGCCCTCGACGTCTCGGTGCGCGCGCAGATCCTCAACCTGCTCAGCGACCTCCAGGAACAGTTCGACCTGACGTACCTGTTCATCAGTCACGACCTCTCGGTCGTCGAGCACATCTCGGACCGGGTCGCGGTGATGTACCTCGGCAGGATCGCCGAGCGCGCCTCGACCCGGGACCTCTACGAGGCGCCCCAGCATCCCTACACCGAGGCACTGCTGCACGCCGTCCCGATCCCGGATCCGGCGATGCGCGGCTCCCATCAGGGGTTCGCCATCGCCGACGACCTGCCGGACCCGGCGAATCCGCCGTCGGGCTGCCCCTTCCACACCCGGTGCCCCTACGCCCGTCAGGAGCGCTGCCCGGACGAGCGACCGCCGCTGCGTCCGATCACGGACGGCACCCAGGTGGCGGCCTGCCACTACAGCGAGGAGCTGGCGCTCGCCGGCGTCGAGGAGCGTCGATGAGCTCGCCGCCGAACCGCCCCGGACTCCGCGACGCCGAACCGGATTTCAACGCCTGGTCCTTCTGGCGCCAGGCCGACGACGCGGCACAGCAGGCTCAGCGGGAGCGTCTGGCCGAGCTGGCCGCTGACGGCGCCGAGCTCGGCGAGGGCTGTGTCGTCTCGCAGTGGGCCGCCTGCTTCCCGGAGACCCTGGTTCTCGGGGAGGGGGCCTACCTCGCGGCGTTCAGCTACGTGACCGGAGACGTCCGGATCGGCGCCCACTCGACCGTCAACGCGTACGTGGTGGTGCGCGGCGCTGTCAGCATCGGCGAGGGCGTGCGCATCGGTGCCCACACCTCGCTGCTCGGGTTCGACCACCAGTTCGCGCCCGATCAGCCGGTGCGCAAGCAGCCGCTGGTCAGCCGCGGGATCACCGTGGGGGACGATGTCTACATCGGCTCCCACGTCGCCGTCGTCGACGGGGTGAGCATCGGCGCCCACAGCGTCATCGGGGCCGGCGCCGTGGTCACCAGGGACGTGCCGGAGTGGTCGGTCACGGTCGGCAACCCGGCACGGCGCATCCGCGATCGCCGCGAGACCGGCGGACGGTCCTCCGCGCGCCGTGGGGCCCGGGACCTGAGCGAGTTCGCCGACCGGGCCCGCCAGGAGGCCTCCAGCGTTCTGGCGCGGTGCTGGGATGAGGACCAGCGCGCGTTCACCGACACTCCGGGCGCCGCACCCACCGTGCGCGCCCTGTGCGACGCGGTCGAGATCGCCGAGCTGCTGGAGCCCGCAGCGCTGCGGCAGCTCGACCGCCCGGAGGTGATCCAGCGGCTCACCGCGCGCCAGGACCCGCGCACGGGGCTCATCCCCGAACTCGGCCACGAGCTGGGCGAGCCCACCGCGGCCGACCTCGGCGGGGGAGCGCGGTATCACGTGCTCAGCGCGGGGTACGCCCTCGATCTGCTCGGTGCCCGATTCCCCCATCCGATCGGCATCGTCGACACCCTGCGGGGCCCGGATCTGATCGCCGCCCTCGAGCAGCAGCCCTGGACCGAGCGCGCCTGGGGCGCGGGGGACTGGGTGGACGTGGTCGGCACAGCACTGACGTGGAACCGCGAGTGGTTCGAGCTGCCGGGCGATCTGGAGACGCTCGTCGGGTGGCTGCACCTGACCGTGGACCGCAGCACCGGGGTGTGGGGCCGGCCCCGGGCGTCCGACGGGCTGCGTCAGCCGGTCAACGGCTTCTACCGGCTCAGCCGCGGAACGTTCGCCCAGTTCGGGCTCCCGATCCCGCACCCGGAACGGGTGATCGACACGGTCCTTGCCCACGCGCGCGACGACCGCCGGTTCGGGGTGGGCCGCTCCACGGCCTGCGACGTGCTGGACATCGCCCATCCGCTGTGGCTGGCCCGCCAGCAGACCGCCCACCGCGGCGAGGAGATCACGGCGTGGGCGGCAGGACAGGTGCCCCGGCTGGTCGCAGCCTGGCGGCCTGGCGAAGGATTCGGCTTCGCACAGCGCCCCGATGCCCGCGGCACGGCCTGCCCCGGCCTGCAGGGCACCGAGATGTGGCTGGCCATCTCCTGGTACCTCGCCGACCTGCTGGGCGAGGCCGGCTCCCTCGGCTACGAACCCCGCGGCGTGCACCGCCCGTGGCCGCGCTGAGGGTTCCTCAGCGCCCGCCGAGCAGCTTGTCCATCGGGACGAAGTCGGAGAACTCCGCGTCCAGCGCCGGGCCCTGCGTCTCATCGGCCGCCCCACTCGTCGCGCTCGCCGCACCCGTCGCTCCCGCCGGATCCGAGGCCGCCTCGCCGGCCGCCTCCTCGATCCCGGAACGCAGCATGGTGGCCAGCTCGGCAGAGGCCCGCCGCACCCGCGCCGCCAGCGGCTGCTCGTCACCGTGGGCGTCGGCGTCCGCCCCGAAGTCGGCCGAGGCCGCGAACACGACCGTCGGCACCACTTCGGCCTTGAGGTAGCCGAACATCGGGCGGATCGCGTAGTCGATCGCCAGGGAGTGCCGCGAGGTCCCCGCGGTCGCTCCCAGCAGCACTGGCTTCGCCTTCCAGATGTCGATGTCGATCGCGTCGAAGAAGGACTTGAACAGCCCCGAGGGGCCGACGTTGAACACGGGGGTCACGGCGATCACCGCGTCGGCCGCACGCACGGACTCGATCACCATCGACAACCGCTCGCCGGGGAAACGGGTGAGCATGGCGTCGGTGATGTCGTGGGCGTACTCGCGCAGCTCCACGGTGCGCACGTCGACCTCGGCGCCGTCCCGGCCGAGCGCGGAGGCCGCCTCGCGGGAGAGCTGGTCGGCCAGCATGCGGGTCGAACTGGGCGTGGACAGCCCTGCGGACAGGGCGACGAGACGAATGGGACCGGTCATGAGGTGGATCCTCCCTGAAGCATCGAGTAGAGCATGTCAGGCGCCTCGGCGGGCGTCGAACGGCCGCTGGTCCTCGGCGCGCAGGCCGGTCCAGTTGTCACCGGTCTCGAACTTGTAGGTGTCATCGAAGCTGCCCCGCTCGGCCTCGGCGGCGGCGACCCGCGCGGCGTGGGTGGGGGCCTCGGGGACGTCGGCCGGCTTGCGGGCCTCGAGCTCCTTGCGCAGCACCGGGACCACCTCCGTGCCCAGCAGCTCGATCTGCTCCAGGACCGTCTTGCGGGGCAGGCCGGCGTGGTCCATGAGGAACATCTGGCGCTGGTAGTCGCCGACGTGGTCGGCCATGGTCAGGTACCGCTCGACGACCTGCTCGGGGGAGCCGACCGTCAGCGGGGTCATGCGGGTGAACTCCTCCATCGAGGGGCCGCCGCCGTAGACGGGGGCGTGGTCGAAGTAGGGGCGGAACTCGTTGACCGCGTCCTGGGAGTTCTTGCGCATGAAGGCCTGGCCGCCGAGGCCCACATAGGCCTGACGGGCCGTGCCGTGGCCGTAGTGCTCGTAGCGCTCACGGTAGAGCTGGACCATCTGCTGGGTGTGGCTCATGGGCCAGAAGATGTTGTTGTGCAGGAAGCCGTCGCCGTAGTACGCGGCCTGCTCGGCGATCTGCGGGGAGCGGATCGAGCCGTGCCACACGAACGGGGCCACGCCGTCCAGCGGGCGCGGGGTGGAGGTGAACTGCTGCAGCGGGGTGCGGAACTGGCCCTCCCAGTCCACGACGTCCTCGCTCCACAGCCGGCGCAGCAGATCGTAGTTCTCGATCGCGATCTCGATGCCCTTGCGGATGTCCTGCCCGAACCACGGGTAGACGGGCCCGGTGTTGCCGCGACCCATCACCAGGTCGACGCGACCGTTCGTGAGGTGCTGCAGCATCGCGTAGTCCTCGGCGATCTTGACCGGATCGTTGGTGGTGATCAGCGTGGTCGCCGTGGAGAGGATGAGCTTTTCGGTCTGGGCGCCGATGTAGGCCAGCGTGGTGGTGGGGGAGGAGGTCACGAACGGCGGATTGTGGTGCTCGCCGAGGGCGAAGACGTCCAGGCCCACCTGCTCGGCGAGCTTGGCCTCCTCCACCATGAGCTGCAGGCGCTCGTGCTCGGTGGGAACCTTCCCGGTGGTGGGGTCCGGAGTGATGTCGGCGATGGTGAAGATTCCGAACTGCATGATCGCTCCTAGCGCGTCTCGTGGCTCGGGAGGGAACGGTGCGTGGCGGTCCCGGCTCGGCCTCCTGTAGATAGTTCAAGAATAAACTACCTGTGCGGTGCGGGCAAGACCCGTCGGCCGCCTCTGGCAGGATGGTGAGGCATGACACGAGCGAGCACCCGAACCCTGTTGGACGCGACCCGGCTGGCCGGACTGGAGACGACCGACGGAGGCAGGATCCTCGCGAAGGTCTCCAGGCTCGATACCACAGGCACGGCGTACCGCAGCGCCCTGGTGGAGATCGAGGGTGACCACCTGGTGCCGCTGACGCGCGGCGCCGCCTCAGTCGGCGCCGTCGCCGCCGCGGAGGACGGCACCACCTTCTTCACCGCCAAGCGCACCGGGGAGGACGGCAAGGAGGCCGACGACGCCCAGCTGTGGGCCCTGCCCGCTCGCGGTGAGGCCCGCGAGGTCGCAGCGCGCCCCGGCGGCTTCGGCGGACTGAGGATCGCCGGGACGCGGCTGGTCGCCGAGCTCGAGGTGCATTCGCAGGCGTCCGACGAGATCGAGCATGCCCGCCTGGCCGCCGAGCGCGAGGAGGCGAAGGTGACCGCTGCGCTCCACGCCGGCTTCCCCACCCGGTACTGGGACCACGATCTCGGCCCGGCCCGATCGGTGCTCGCCCTCGCCGCGCTGCCGGAGGACGTCGCCTGGGCCGAGGCGACTCGCCCCGCGAGCGCTCAGGACGGTGCACCGGCGGACGGTGTAGCCGCGGACGGGGCGCCCACGGGCGGGGCGGCCGAGAAGGACCCCGTCGGCCCGCAGGTGCTGCACTTCCGCCACGTGACCATGCCGCCCGGGCGTCTCGTGGACTGGACCGTGGACCGCGAGGGCACGCGCGCCCTGGTGGCCATGGCCGATTCCCGCGGCGATCTGCTGGCCGCGGAGAGCCTGTACCTGCTCGATCTGATCGGCGCCCAGCCACCGCGGCTGCTGCGCGAGCCGACGGCCGAGGCCGAGTACAGCCCGGGCGAGTTCAGCCCCGACGGGACCCGTGCCCTGATCGGACGCGGCCGGAACTGGACCCGCGAGACGAGCCTCAGCTCGAGCGTGGAGGTGCTGGACCTGGCCGACGGATCGTCCTCGACGGTGTGGCCCGAGCTCGACCACTGGGTCGACCCGGTATGGCTGGACGAGGCGACCCTGGTCGCCGCGAGCGACGACCACGGCCGCGGCTCCGTGTGGATCGGCGGCCTCGAGGACCCCGCACCGCGGCGGCTGGCGGGCGGGTCCCAGCAGGACCTGGCCTTCTCCTCGATCTCGGTCGCCGGGGGCGCGGTGGTCGCCTCGGCCTCCGGGGTCTCCGTCGCCCCGCACCCGGTGCGCATCGACCCGGCCGACGGGACCGTGCGGGAGCTGCCGAATCCCGCCGATCCGATCGAGCAGACCGGCTCGCTGACGGAGCTGGCCGCCACCGCGGAGGACGGCACCGATCTGCGGGCCTGGCTGCGCCTGCCGGCGGGGGAGGGCCCGCATCCGCTGGTCGTGTTCGCCCACGGCGGCCCGTGGGGCTCGTGGAACGCCTGGACCTACCGCTGGAACCCGGGGCCCTTCGTCGACGCCGGCTACGCCGTACTGCTGCCCGATCCGGCGATCTCCACCGGCTACGGGCAGGCGATGATCGACCGCGGCCAGCACGAGCTCGGCGGCGCGCCGTTCACCGACATCATGGCCCTGACCGATAGCGCCGTGGCGCGCGAGGACATCGACGCCGAGCGCACCGCGTTCGCCGGTGGTTCGTACGGCGGCTACATGGCCAACTGGGTGGCCGGGCACACCGGGGACCGTTTCCGCTGCATCGTCACCCACGCCTCCCTCTGGGACACCGAATCGATGGGTCACACCACCGACAACGCGAGCTGGGAACGGCCGATGCGCGACCAGAACCGGCGCTACAACCCCAAGGACAGCGTCGAAGAGATCGTGGTGCCGATGCTGGTCATCCACGGCGACAAGGACTACCGGGTGCCGATCGCCCAGGGCCACGCCCTCTGGTACGACCTGCACGAGTTCTCCGCCACCCCGCGCGATGCACAGGGGCGCACCCGTCACCGCTTCCTCTACTTCCCCGACGAGGGGCACTGGATCATGGGCCGCGGCAACGCCGAGGTCTGGTACGAGACCTTCCTCGGCTTCCTCGACCAGCATGTGCGCGGGACGGACTGGGAGGCTCCGGCGGCGCTGGGCTGAGGACAGCCCGGGCGCGGCGGGGTCGTCGTAGACATCGCGATGCCGTCCTCGTCGTCGGCCGGGGCGAGGTTACGCAGTTCGACCTAGACGAACGGCCCCCGTGCGGCCCCGGTCAGCGGCGTCGACCCTCGCCGTCAGCCGTCAGCCGTCAGCCGTCAGCCGTCAGCAGCTCGACGCGCGGCGTGCCCTGGCCGGTGAGGAGCTTGGAGACGGGGCACCGGGCGTGCGCGGCGTCGGCGATGGTGCGGGCCTCGTCGGCGGCCATGTCCGGGATGCTCACCAGGGCGCGCGGAGCGAATCGGTAGCCGCCGGCCGGATCGCGATGCAGCTCGACCTCGACGCTCACGCTGCTCTGGTGCGGGAGCTCTCGTTCGGCGAGCACCACCCGCAGCGTCTCCCCGAGGCACGTGCTCCAGGCCATCGCGAGGAACTGCTCCGGGGTGAATCCCTGGTGCGGTGTCGACGGTCCGCCGGTGGGCAGCGCGGCCCGGTGGGCGGCGGGGCCGTCATGGACGCGGACCTCGCCCGTTGTGCCGTGGATGTTGTCCGCGCGGGCCGTGTAGAGAGCAGGGTCCTCGGGGTGGGGCGAGGAGGTCGGGCCGGGGGCGGCACCTCGATCGTCGGCGGTCATGACGTCAGCGTACGGGCGAGGCCGAGTGCGGGGGAGGGCGGACACCCTGGCACTGCGGCATGCGCCGGATTACGCTCGGTCACACGTCCAGGAGAAGGGGAAGGGCCATGGCGACACCGGATGTTCGACCGGTGGGCGACCTGCCGGACGCGCTGGGCAAGACCGCGCCGCGCGAGCTGCAGGCGGCAGGAATCGACTCGCTCGAGAAGATCAGCAGGCGCACGGAGGCGGAGCTATTGGCGATCCACGGCGTAGGCCCCAAGGCGATCCGCATCCTGGCCGAGGCATTGAGCGAGAAAGGGCTGACGTTCGCTCAGGCCGAGTGACACGGGACGCGCCGGTCACCCTCAGGTGACGTCCTCGGCGGGAGCGTCCCACGTGTTGCACACGCTCAGGTCTCCGCCCGACTCGAAGCCGACCTGGATCCAGTGCGCACGCGACTCGGGGTCGATGGCATCGGGGTCGCCGCCGTCGTTCCAGGTGGCCGGATCGGCGAGCGCCTCTTGGAGCGAGGAGTCCAGCTGAGCGCTCGAGGGCAGCTGCATCGTCGAGGCCGACCCCAGGCACTCCCGCTGGAGGAAGAACCGTCGGGTCGTCTCGGCCTGCTGATCGGGGTCGTCGGCGAGCTGCTCGTTCAGGGCCGCGTAGTAGAGGCCCACGGAGCTGTTCCACATCAGCGGATTGGTGAACTGGAAGGCGAGATCCCACGTGTATGCCTGCGGGATGTGCTCGGCGTCGCTCAGGGTGGCGCCGGTTCCGGCCCCGATCGGCCAGTACAGCACACCGTCGAGGTTGCACATCCGGGCGGTGTCCTCCGTGAAGTCCTCCGGGTCGCAGGACATGTCAGAGGGGACGTCGGGCCAGGTGAAGACCTTGATCGTGGGACTGATCCAGGGGAGCCCGCGGTCCGAGCTGGCAGGAGACCACACCTGGTTCAGGCACCCCGAGGCGGCGTCGAGCAGTGACTGCAGCTGCTCGACGTCGTGCTCGACCGGGGTCTCGGGCAGCTCGCACGTGCCGACGTCGGGGAGCGAGCCCTCGGTCAGAGGGTTCTCGATCAGGATCTGCCGGAGGGTCTCGGCGTCCTCGGGCGGAGTGTCGAGCGGACTGATCACCTCGAACTGGGCGTTCTCCGCCGGCACCTCGCTCTCGGTGCTCTCGGTCTCCTCGCTCGGCGTCGCGGAGTCGCTCGCCGTGTCCTCCTCGGTGGCCGGGTCGCTCGTCGGCTCACTGTCGGTCGTGGCCGGGGAGGCGGTGGGTTCCTCATCGCCTCCCCGGGTGAAGGCGTAGAAGGCCACGCCGCCGCCGAGGACGAGGACCAGGACAGCGATGCAGCCGAAGGCCACGGCGATCAGTCCCCAGGGGCGTTTGGGGGAGGGGGACCGGCCGAACTGCGATGGTCCGCCGGGTCCGCCGGGTCCGCCGGGGCCGCCGGGTCCGGCGGGGCCGCCGGGTCCGGCGGGGCCGCCCATGCCGGGCTGCGCGGGGGCCGCACCGAAGGACGGAGCCTGTGGCTGCTGGGCGTGGGGCTGGGGCGGCGGGAACCCGCCTCCCTCAGAGCCGCCGTGGTGCCCCCCGTAATACGGTCCCTGCCCGTTCCCGCCGGTTCCTGCGCTCGACATCCGTTCTTCCCCCTTGGCTGCACAGCGTGCTTGCAGGCGCAGAATATCCGGGCGGGACGCTGCAGGCTCCGGCCGTAGGTTCCGATGCGGTCACAAGTGCCCGAGTCGTCCGGCCGAGGGTCGCAGGAACCGGCGGGCGTCTAGGGTGCCGGGGCGACGTCCTCGGCCGGAGCATTCCAGGTGTTGCACGCCGAGAGCTCCCCGTCGGACTCGAAGCCCGCCGTCAGCCACCGCACCCGAGAGGCGGGTTCGAGGGTCTGCGGCGGATCGCCGGTGCCCCAGTTCGTCTCGTCGAGCAGGTGGTCCCGCAGCTCGGCGGACGGCCGCGCCGCCGAGGGCAGCTGCATGGTCGAGGCCGCCGCCAGGCATCTCATCTGCAGGTTGAAGCGGCGCCACACCTCCGAGCTGAGCGGATCCTCGGGGGAGATCTGTTCCGAGAGCGCCAGGAAGTAGGCGGTGAGCGAGCTGTTCCACGCGACGAAGATCATGATCAGGTACGAGAGGTCCCAGACGTACGCCGAGGGCACGTCCGCGGCGTCATCCCGCGAGGCGCCCAGGCCATGGCCGGCCGGCCAGTAGACCGTCGCATCGAGGCTGCAGACGCGGGGGAAGTCCTCCTCGAAACTGCTCGACTCGCACTCGGAGGCGGGGATGTCCGGCCAGGTTTAGACCTGGACCCTCAGGGGCTCCCACGGCAGGCCCCGGTCCGAGCTGGTGGTGGCCCAGACCTGGTTCAGGCACCCGGCGGCCGCATCGAGAACCGCCTGGAGCTCGGCGGTGTCGTGGTCGACCGGAGTGGCCGGGAGCTCGCAGTCGGCGACGTCGGGCAGGGAACCCTCGGTCAGAGGGCTGGTGGCCATGACGGTCGTGAGCTCCTCCACGTCACCCGGCGGGACGTCGATCGGTGAGACCACCGTGAACTCGGGCTCCTCGGTCTCGGAGCCGCTGGGGGTCTCCGGTGTCTCCTCCGCCGGCTCCGACGGGCTCGACGTGGTCGACGCGGCGGTGGGATCCTCTCCGCCGCGGTTGAGCGCGACGTAGGTGACGCCGCCGCCGAGCACGAGCGCGAGGGCGGCGACGCACCCCATGGCCACCACCCTCACGGCCCACGGCGGGCCGCCGCGCCGGCCGCCCCCAGCCGCGGGGCCCGACGTCCGCTGCTGATACCAGCCGTGCGATCCGCCCTGAGGGGGTCGGTCTCCTGGTCCCGAGTGCGTCATGCCTCTCTCCCCTGCCCCGTCACGTCCTCGCCGTGCGCAGGATATGTGAAGCGATGACGCCGCGGACGGGATGCCGGCGTCCTGGCCGACGGGTCCCGGGCTTCCGCCGGCTGCGACGTCGATCCTCGGGCGCCCTGACGTGCGGCGTCCGGAACTGCCCGTGCGGATATCTCGACGGGGTCACGATTCACGCGGAGTCGGTCGCGGCGCGGCCGCTTGACACCGCATCGAACAGGTGTTCGACTTTCGGTATGCGGTGGAGCGGGCAGGAGATCAGCGGCGAGACGACCAGCGGTCAGGAGGACGCTCCGGCTCTCGTCGGCCTCTCCGGGCTCGTGCGCAGCGTCCGCACTCCCGAGTTCCAGGGCGTCACCTTCCACGAGGTGACGGCGAAGTCCGCGCTGAACCGGGTGCCGCCGGCGAGCTCGATGCCCTTCGAGTGGACGGTCAATCCCTATCGCGGCTGCTCGCATGCCTGCGTGTACTGCTTCGCCCGCAGCACGCACCGCTATCTCGACCTCGATGCGGGAGCGGATTTCGACCAGCAGGTGATCGTCAAGGTCAACGTCGGCGACGTGCTGCGCGCCGAGCTCCGCAAGCGCACCTGGAACCGCAGCCACGTCGCGCTCGGCACCAACACCGACCCCTACCAGCGGGCCGAGGGGCGCTACGGACTCATGCCCGGGATCATCTCCGCGCTCGCCGACAGCGGCACGCCCCTGTCCGTGCTGACCAAGGGAACCCTGCTGCGGCGAGACCTGCCGCTGCTGTCGGAGGCGGCCGAACGGGTCCCGGTGGACCTGTCCATGTCGATCGCCGTCTTCGACGACGAGCTGCAGAAGGCCATCGAGCCCGGCACGCCCTCGGCCGCCGCGCGCCTGGCGACGGTGCGGGCCGCGGCGGATCGCGGCTTCAGCGTCTCGGTGTTCCTCATGCCGATCATGCCGTGGTTGACCGACTCCGATGCACAGCTCGACGAAGCGCTCGCGCGCATCGCGGAAGCCGGCGCCGCGCGGGTGGTCTACGGCGCGCTGCACCTGCGGCCGGGCGCCAAGGAGTGGTTCCTGGAGTGGATCGAGCGGGAGCACCCCGAACTCGCCACCGGCTATCGGCGCTTCTACCAGCACGCCTCGTATGCGCCCGCGTCGTACCGCAAGAACCTCGCCCGACGGATCGAGCCGCTGCTGCAACGCCACGGTCTGAACTCCCGTGAGGACGAGGACCAGCCGGAGCAGCGGCGGCGTGCCGCGGGTGCGGCGCAGCGGGCGACCGCGGCACCGTCGGCGCTCGACCTCGCGCCGCAGCCCGCGCTCTTCTAGGGGGCTTGCAGAGCCTTCTGCGTCCCCGGCGGATCTCTGCGTCTCCCCTCAGCGTCTCCCGCAGCGTCTCCCTCTCAGCGTCTCCCTCTCAGCAGCGAGATCCGTGACCGAGTGGGAATGACCCGCGCATACCAACAAGGTCGCGGATCTGGCCGCCGGGTCGGGCTCGCTGGCGTCCAGCGGGACAAGGAAATGGCTCCTGACCTGGGTCAGGAGCCATTTTCTGTCGGCGGAGGATGGGGGATTCGAACCCCCGAGGGCGTTAACCCAACACGCGTTCCAGGCGTGCGCCATAGGCCGCTAGGCGAATCCTCCAGCGCTCACGAAGAGCAGTGGACAGCGTACCCGAGAGCCCAGGTGGGCGCGAACCGTGCGGGCACAGGTCACATCGGCGCCCGCTCCCGGACCTCACCGGGGCGCGGGCCCGGTGGAGTCCCGCACCCGCAGGGTCGGCTCGACACGGCTGAACGATGCCGTCGCCCGCCCTGCGAGCCGTTCGCGGATCATCTGTGCCGCGAGCCGCCCCATCTCCGCCCGCGGCTGGTTCACGCTGGTCAGGTGCGGTCTGACGGTCAGCGCGACCGCCGAGCTGTCGTAGCCTGCCACGCTCAGGCGCTCCGGCACCGGGACCCGCAGATCGGCGGCGCGATGCAGGACGCGCACTGCGGCGATGTCATTGGCGGCGAAGACGGCCGTGGCTGCCCCCTCCGCGCCGCGGCGAATCGCCCGCAGCAGCAGGTCGATGCCGTCATCCGGGTGGACCGGCCCGATCACCGAGGCGACCTCGCGCAGGCCATGGCGCTCCATGGCGGTCAGGAAGCCGGTCCGGCGCAGGGCGGGGCCGGGGCGGGCCGACAGGGTCACGTGCGCGATGCGCCGGTGCCCCGACTGCACCAGATGGTGCACGGCAAGGGCAGCGCCGGCCTCGTCGTGGTTCAGGACGTGGTCGACCCCGGGCACCTGGTCCTGCATGCGGCCGATCACCACGACCGGCACCACCTGCGCCGCCTGCTCCAGCGCGGCAGGGTCCAGCCACGACGAGATCACGATGACGCCGTCGACCCCGAGGTCCAGCAGGCGCCGCAGCCCCCGTGCGAGATGAGCGGTGTCCCGTCGACCGTGGGCGATCACCACCTCCAGGCCCTCGTGGTCGGTGCGCTCCTCGATCCCGGCGATGACGTCGGTGTGGTACGGGTTCCCGAGATCCGTCGGGAGCACTCCGATCAGGCCCGTGCCGCGGCCACGACGGCCGTAGCGCAGGCTGCGGGCCGCTGCGAGCACCCGCCGCCGGGTCTCCGCGCTGACGCCGGGCCGATCGTTCAAGGCCATCGACGCGGAGGCGGAGGACACCCCGGCGGCGCGGGCGACGGTGGCGAGGGTGGGGCGCGCTGAGGACGTCACCTGCTCGGTCTATCAGCCGAGATTCCGGTCACGACCTGGAGAGCTGAAATCTTTCAGGGCTTGTCCCCGAGCTGTGGCAGTCCCGTCACCTGGTGTTCATGACCCCGGCGTCAGCGCTCCGTAGCGTCGGAGAGGCCCCACCAGAAGACCGGGACGCCAAGGTTCTGTGACCCCGAGACCCCGGGACCCCGAGCCCCCGAGGCCCCGGGACCCCGAGCCCCCGAGACCCCGAGACCCTGAGACCCCGAGACCCCGAGGCCCTGAGGGCCCGAGCCATCCAGACCCCGAGCCGGTGCGACGCCCAGCCGTTGCGAGACCGGACCAGCTTCCCGAGGAGACCCGTGACCACTGCCCCCGAAGCACTCGATGCCCCCGCGGAGGGGGCCCGGGCACTCGCCGCTCCGAGCGCGCTGCTGCTGGATTTCGGCGGAGTGGTCGTGACCACGACGCATCGGGCGCACTGGGCTCGCGAGCTGGCCGGCTGGATCGTGGAGCGCACGCGCTCGCTGGGCTGCGACCTCGATCCCGAAGGCGTCGAGCAGTCGCTTCGCGCGGGCCGACGGGCGCTGTCGCTGTGGAAGGACGCCGCCTCCCGTCGGCTGGAACCGCGGGAGCTGACCAGCTACGAGATCGTCGGGGACTTCCTGCTGGCCGACCTTCCCGCACCGATCCGGGCTGCGATGCGGCTCGAGGCCGGCGAGCTGCTGGAGCGGATGGCCGGCCTGGTCGCCGATCACCGTGTGCGTGAGGGCATTTCCGCGCTGCTGGAGACCGCGCGATGTGGCGGGGTGCGCCTGGGCATCGTCTCGAACGCCCACTCCGGGCGGGCCCACCGCCGCATCCTCGATCAGCTCGGCCTGTCCGACGCCTTCGGCGTGCAGGTCTATTCCGACGAGGTCGGCATCCGCAAACCGCACCCCGGGATGATCCGGCGAGCCGCGGAGGCCCTCGGTGTCGACCCCGGATCGGCCTGGTACGTCGGCGACACCTTGGATCGCGATGTCGCCGCGGGGCGCCGCGCCGGCGTCGGCGCCGTGATGATCACGCGCGATCGCAGGACCGACACCCCGCCCTTCCCCGTCCTCGACGTCCCCGACCTCGTGGTCGAGGAGCCGAGCGGACTGATCGCCCCGCTGCGCACCGCACTGGGCACGGGTCGCGCCTCCACCCCGATCGACGGCGCACCGGCGCCGGCCGGACCGCCGCCGCCCGCACCACGCCGCCGTCCGGCGCTGCTGCTCGACCACGGCGGGGTCATCACCTCCTCCACGCCGAATCCGGAGCGCTTCTCCGGTGTCGGCTCACGCATCGTCGAGCTGGCCCGGGGAGCCGGGTGCCACCTCGAGCTGCAGACCGTCCTCGATGCCCTCGAGACCGGTTGGGAGCGCCACCGCGCCCACAAGCGGCGCCGGGACAGCTCCCCGGATCCAGCACACCGTCACGAGGAGATCGACCCGGCCGAGCTCTGGGCAGACCTCATCGGGCAGGACCTCCCCGAACAGCTGCGCCCCCTCCTGCGCCTGGAGGCCGCCGAGCTGTCCCTCGCGCTGCACCGCGCCAAGTCGCATCCGGCACCGCGTCCCGGCGCGCTCACGCTGATCGAGTGGTGCCGACAGCGAGGAATCGTCGTCGGCATCGTCTCGAACACCATCTCGGGCCGCGGCGTCCGCGAGATCCTCGAGGACTACGGGATCTCCGCCCGCATCGGTCCGGCCGCCTACTCCGACGAGATCGGCGTGCGCAAGCCCGGCCGGGCGATCTTCGAAGCCGCCCTCGCAGCCCTCCCGAGCGACCGCGCCGACGTGGTCTATGTCGGCGACAAGGCACTCAACGACGGGCGCGGCGGCCGAGACGCCGGGATCGGCACCGTCTGCCTGCTCCGCGGCGGCAAGGACTCCGACGCGACGCTGGAAGCCGCCCTCGCCGAGGGGCTCGCCGATCACGTCCTCGACTCGCCGGATCAGGTGATCGAGGTGCTCGCCGCACTCGCCCCGGGCCGTCCCTGACCCCGGCCCGCGCCTGCTCCACCGACCCGACCCGTCCGCCCCGTCCGTTCGCCCCGCACGCATCGACAGGAGTTCTCATGACCACCCAGACGCCCTCACCGCTGCCGGAACCCGACCAGGATCAGCGCCGCGGAACCCTGCGCGGCGCCGTCGACGGCATCCGCTCGGCCCACCTGACCACTTCGCAGAAGCTCATGATCTTCGTCCTGTCGATGTCCCTGTTCGGGCTGTCGAACATCTTGCTCGAGATCATCCCCGACATCACGATCGGACCCATCGACCTGTCGATCTCGAACATGATGTTCATCCCCGTCGCCATGGCCGGGCTGCTGTCCCCGTTCTGGGCCGCGCTCGGTGCCCCGCTCGGCGAGATCGTGTTCACCGACCTGCTCATGGGCGACTTCTCCGGCCTCGCCGAGGTCGAGGGATACGTGCAGATGTTCCTCGCGATCTACATCGGCGGCTCGCTCGTCCGCAATCCGCGCAGCCGCGCACAGGTCGGCGTCAGCGCCGTCTGCATCATCCTCATCGACAAGGTGCTCTCCGCCGTCGTGGACATGGCCAAGGTCTGGATCGGGGTCGAGGACGCCGAGTACGTCACCGGGCTGCCGCAGTCGATCATCGCCGTCGAGACCGTCGGTCTGGTCACCGACGTGGTGATCAGCGGCATCCTGTTCGGGGCGATCCCCGCCATGTGGCTGGTGCCCGCCCTGTACGGGAAGATCGAACCGCTCATGGGTCTGCGGCCCCGTGTGCCCGGCGAGCCCATCCCCGGGGACACCCCGCGCGGCCCGCTGTTCGTCGGCGCGGTGGTGCTGCTGAGCATCGCCTCCTTCGGCTTCGCGTTCCTCGAGGCGTTCGACCTCAGCGCCGGTGCCTGGGAACCGGACTTCCTGGACCGCTTCGGCAACGGGTTCCTCTGGGTCTCGGTGGCCGCGATCGTGGTCGTGATGGCGGTCTCCGTGCTGCTGTTCCGCCGCTCGGGCACACCCGCGCACACCGGCGCTCCCGGGCCCACCGGCACCGAGAACTGATCAGGATCCGAGACCAGGAGCTCCCTGTGCAGACCGCCACCCCGACCGACCGTGACGATCCGGTGGACACCGATGCGGTGATCCGCGTGAAGGACCTGTCCTTCCGCTATCCCGGCACCGATCGCGACACCCTGCGCAACGTCGATCTCACCATCGCCCGTGGCGACTTCGTCGCGGTGGTCGGGGGCAACGGATCCGCCAAGACCACCCTGTGCAAGACCTTCAACGGCCTGGTCCCGCACTACTGGAACGGGGACTTCGCCGGCTCGGTGCACGTGGACGGCCAGGACACCTGGGACTCATCCGTCGCCGAGCTTTCCAGCCGCGTCGGCTACGTCTACCAGGACTTCCAGAACCAGCTGGTGCGGCCGACGGTGCGCGACGAGGTCTCCTTCGGCCCTCTGAACTTCGGACGCGCCGATCACCGTGAGCGCACCGAGGAGGCCCTCGAGCAGCTCGGCATCTCCCACCTTCTCGATCGCTTCGTCTGGCAGCTCTCCGGCGGGCAGTCCCATCTGGTCGCGCTCGCTGCGGTGCTGGCGATGCGCCCCGAAGTGGTGGTGGTCGATGAGCCCGTCGCCGAGCTCGACCCGGCGCGGGCCCGGGAGATCTATCTGCGTCTGCGTGAGCTCAACGAGCAGCACGGGATCACGGTGGTGACCATCGAGCACCACGCGGAGTTCATCGCCGAGTTCGCCCGCTCCGTGGTGCTGATGGCCGACGGTGCCCCGGTGTGGCATCTGCCCGTCCAGGAGGCGATGGACCGCCACGGTGACCTCGAGGCCCACGGCATTCCCGCGCCGGATGCCGTCGCTGTCTCCGCGGCGGTCGGTGCCCGGCCCGTGGCTCTGGATGTCCCCTCGGCCGCCCGCGTCCTGCGACCGCACGTCCGTCCGGGTCGGACCGGAGCAGAGCCCGAGCAGGCGCCCGGCCCCGACCACACGCTCGGCTCCGCGGGAGCGCCCGCGGAGGTCGTCGCCTCGCTGCGGGCCGTGGAGCACGGCTACCGCAGCGTCAGCGGCGCGCTGACCCCGGTGCTGCAGGGCATCGACCTGACCCTGTCCGCCGGGGAACGGATCGCGCTGGTCGGTACCAACGGCGCCGGCAAGACCACCCTGATGAAACTGCTGACCGGTCTGATCGTCCCGCGCCAGGGCACGGTCACCGTCGACGGCGTCGATACCCGCAGCCGCTCGGCCGCACAGCTCGCCGACCACGTCTCCTACCTGTACCAGCAGCCGCAGCGAATGTTCCTCAAGGACAGCGTGCGGGCCGACATCGCGCTGTTCCCCGAGGGGCGCCAGGTTCCCGGCGCGCACGCCATGGTCGAGGAGGTCATCGACCGTGTCGGGCTGGCCCCGTTCGCAGACCGCGACGGGCGCACCCTCTCCGGCGGCCAGCAGCGCCGGGCCACCATCGGCATCGGCCTCGCGATGCGCCCGCAGCTGCTGCTGCTGGACGAACCGACCTCGAGCCTGGACATCCGATCCCGGGACGACGTCACCGGCATGCTCGCCTCTCTATCGGAGTCGGTCCGCTGCGCCGTGGTGGCCACGCACGACATGGAACTCGTCGCGAGCTGGGCCAGTCGAGTGCTCGTGCTGGACCAGGGCCGGGTCCTGGCCGACCTCACCCCGCGCGAGCTGTTCTCCGCGCCGGAGATCACCGCCCGGGCCCGCTTGGTGCCGCCGCAGGCCGCCCGCATCGCCCGGGAACTGGGCCTGGAGCCGTTGCCGCTGACCGCGGCCGCGCTGCGTGCCCGGCTCGGAACCGCTACGGCATCGTCCCTCGTCCCGCAGCCGGCGGCCGGCGCGGTCCCCGCCCCGGCCGTTGCCGCGGGCACCACCCTCGAGGAGCGCTGATGGCCCGCAAGACCCGAGACGTCCTGAGCGTGGAATGGGTGCGCCTGGAGCTGCTGCGCACCGCGTACTCGACACGCGGGGGAATGTTCGCCCGAATGGATCCGCGCATGGTGCTGGCCTGGTACGTGCTGGCCGCGTTGGCGCCGTGGTTCACGCACAACCTCACCGTGCTGATGATCCTGTTCGTGATGGGCGCGGTCGCCGTCGTGCTCGCTCGGGTGGGCCCCCTGGTCCTGGGGCTGTTCCTGGTCGGACTGATCGGCAACGCGGTCGGCCTGTTCGCCGCCGCATTCGTGTTCGGCGGTGATCTCGGGACGCTCGTCGCCCTGGGAGAGCTCAACCTCAAACTGGGCGCGGTCTCGATGGCCTCGATGGCGGCCTTCGTGTCACTGGAGCCGGAGAAGCTCTCCGACGCGCTGCTGGCACTGCGCGCGCCGGAGCTTCTGGCCTTCGGCGTCAGCTACGGGTACCGGATGCTGCCGATCCTGGTGGACGAGTACGTGACCGTCTTCGACGGTCAGCTGCTGCGTCACGCCCCCGTCGAGCGCAGAGGGGTGCTGGGGTGGCGGGTGATCCTGCGGTGGAGCACGCTCGCGGTGACGGCCTTCTACCCGATCATGCTCAACACCGCGAAGAACGTGCGCACGACGGTCGAGGCGCTGGAGACCCGGGGATTCACCTACGGTGCACATCACCGCGCCGGGCGGACGCTGCGCCTGGCGTACCTCAAGATCACCTCGTGGGACATCGTGGTGCTGGCCGGCTCGGTGGTCGCTGTGGTCCTCGCGTACTGGACCGGGGCGCAGTTCCCGATCCATCGGTGACAGACTCCCCGTCGACCGCTCAGCGCGTCTCGAAAGGCTGTCTCATGTCCCACGCCGTCACCCTGAACAGCTCGGCGATCCTCACCGACACCGTCCAGTACTGCTACTCGGCGACGGTGGAACCTCCCGCGAGGCTGGTAGTGCTCGCCGGGGCCTGCCCGCTGGACAAGGCCGGGGACGTCGTCGCCCCGGGCGACCATGCCGCTCAGGCCGCGAAGTGCGTGGAGAACATGATCGTCGCCCTCGCCGAGGCCGGCGCCAGCCTGGAGAACGTGGTCAGCACGCGGGTGCTGGTGGCCTCGAGCGAGCAGGCCGATCTGGTGAGCGCCTGGGACGTGGTCCGCGACGCCTTCCGCGAGCATCCCGCACCGAGCACCCTGATGGGCGTGACGGTGCTGGGCTACCCCGGTCAGCTGGTCGAGATCGAGGCGAGCGCCGCCGTGCGCGACTGAGGCCGGGGCGCGGGCGCTGCCGGCCGGGCACCCTCTCCGAGAGGCCGTTATCGGAAGCTCATTCCGGCCCGCTGGAGGGGGTGCTCAACCCAGGGATGCCGGAGCCGGTGCTCAACCCAGGGATGCCGGGGGTGACGCTCGCGCGGTCAGTCCTTCTGCTCGGGGTGGCGCGCGAGGTTGACGATGGCGGCGGCGAGGCCGCCCCACACGGTCACGATCGCGACGATCATCATGATGATGGCTGAGACGGACACGGGATTCTCCGATCGGTCGGGATGCTGGGATGACTCTGCTGCTGGTCGAGCTGTCGCGGGACGGGGGCGTCGCCGGCCGGGAGGCGGGCCCGCGGCGAGAGTGTCCCCGCCGCGAGGCCCGATCCTCACCGCGCCGGCGTGGACCGCAGCTCGTGCGGGGTCGCGACGTCTCCGCCGAGGCCCTGGCCGGCGACCGCCTCGGGGGCGATCTCGTCACCCTCGGAGTCGGCCTTGTGGAGGTTCGATCCGGCCGGCCACGGCAGCAGGGAGAGCCCGATCGCGATGACGACCAGCGCGATCGCCATCAGCCAGCCGAACACGAGCACGAACCAGCCCGGGTAGTCCTCGTAGGTGCCCTCGGCGGTCAGCAGGGTGAGGGTGCTGGAGATCAGGGAGATGCCCAGCACGATGGGGGCGATGACGGCCAGCGCGATCATCCAGATGCGGCCGACGGGGAAGGTGCCCTGGTGGTTGAGGTGGTCGCGCAGCGTGGGCAGGCCGCGCACGATGTAGGTCACCACGATCGTGGAGACCAGGGCGGCCGCGACGATGCCGTACTCGTTGACCCACTTGTCCAGCACGTCCAGCAGCGGCAGACCCATCGTGGTCGAGAACAGCGCCACCGAGACGATCGCCAGCGGCAGGCACACCCCGAGGGTGGCGGGGATGCGGGCCAGGCCGAACTTGTCCTGGATCGCGGCGATGACGACCTCGACGATCGAGATCAGCGAGGTGAACCCGGCCAGCACCAGGGACCCGAAGAACAGCACGCCGATCAGGGCGCCGGCGGGAGCCTCGGTGATGATCGCGGGGAAGGCGATGAAGGCCAGCCCCACGCCGTCGGTGACCACTTCGCCGATCGGCACGCCCTGGGCCTGGGCCATGAAGCCCAGTGCGGAGAACACGCCGATGCCGCAGAGGATCTCGAAGCTCGAGTTCGCCAGGCCCACGACCAGGCCGGAACCGGTGAGGTCGGTCTTCTTCTTGAGGTAGGAGGCGTAGGTGAGCATGATGCCGAAGGCCACCGAGAGCGAGAAGAAGATCTGCCCGTAGGCGGCGACCCACACGCCGGGATCCAGCAGCGCCGCCCAGTTGGGGCGGAAGAAGGCGTCCAGACCGTCGACGGCGCCCGGCAGGAACAGGGCGCGCACCACGAGGATCAGGAACATGGCGATGAGCAGCGGGATGAACACGATCGCGCTGCGGCCGATGCCGCCGTGGACGCCGAGGCACATCACCGCGATCACCGCCAGCCAGACCAGGACCATCGAGATCATGACGGCCGGGACGATGTCGAAGCTGATGACCACGTCGGGACCGCCGAGGGCCTGGGTGTACTCGCCGAAGAAGCCGGCCGGGTCGTCGCCCCAGCGCTGGTCGACCGAGAAGACCGTGTAGTTCGTGGCCCAGGCGATGATCAGGGCGTAGTAGACCGCGATGATCGTCGCGATCAGCACCTGCCACCAGCCGATGAACTCGGTCCAGCGGGTGAAGCGACGCCACGCGGCCGGGGCGGAGCCGCGCCAGCGGTGCCCGATCGCGTAGTCGAGGAACAGCAGCGGGATGCCCGCCGTCAGCAGCGCGACCAGGTACGGAAGGATGAAGGCGCCGCCGCCGTTCTCATAGGCCACGGCCGGGAATCGCCAGATGTTGCCGAGCCCGACGGCCGAGCCGATCGCGGCGAAGATGAAGGCGGCGCGCCCGGCGAAGGCGCCGCGGTCTGCTCTCCGGCCCGTCGTGCCGGGGGAGGGGGTCGATGCACTCACAGTTCGCCTCCGAAGTGTGCGCCGAGGAGCGGCGGAAGAAGGGTGGGGAAGGACAAGGATGTGCCCAGGGGGTCACCGAGCCATCGACGGCCCGCCGGATCGCGGCGGCCGAGCGCTGGCTGACAGGGCGCGGCCAGCAGGGTGGGCGGCCGCGCATCGTGCTGGGATGATACGCGGCCGACGGAGCCTGCGACACCGCACGCGGGGGATGGACATGCAGCCGTGACCTCCGGCATGGCACCGGGCGAGCCCGCAGCGGCACGAGGCCGCCGCGGGAGCGGGGCGGCGGCGGATTCGCAGCAGGGTGTTCCGGGCACGCAGCCGGACGGGTGCCTGCCTGGCGCGGGCGCGGGCGCGTGGCCGTGCTGAGTCAGCCGCGCGGCGGGGGCGGAGGGGCAGGGGCCCCGCTCGGCGGGGCTACCCGGGGGTAGCGCCGGGTGCTCGCGTCGGCGGAAGACTGCTGCCCGGCCGGCGCACCGCTCCCACCGGCAGCGTCAGCGACGGCCGTCGCGGCACCGGCCGCCGCAGAAGCCCCGGGCCGTGCCGGTGCGGGATCCCAGCCGGCGTCGACCACGCGGCGCTGGACGAGTACGGCCGAGCCCAGGATGAGGGCTCCGATCACGGCCAGCAGCACCACGCCCGGGACCACGCCGGTGCGGGCGCCGTAGCCGATCAGGATGCCGAACCAGCCGAAGTCGGTGTCGCCGAAGGTGGTGTTGGCGGAGCCGAACGTACCCAGCACCTTGAGCAGCAGGGCGGGCAGGAACGTGACCAGGAGGCCGTTGACGAAGCCGCCGGCCACGGCGCCCCGACGCCCACCGGTGGCGTTGCCGTAGACGCCCGCGGCGCCACCGGTGAAGAAGTGCGGGACCAGCCCGGGCAGGATGAGGGCCAGTCCCAGCACGGGGCCGAGCCACACGCCGAGCACGAGGAGTCCGATGAGGCCGCCGGCGAAGCTCGAGAGGAACCCGATCAGCACCGCGTTCTGCGCGTAGGGGAAGACGATCGGGGCGTCGAGGGCGGGGATCGCGCCGGGGACCACCTTGGCGGCGATGCCCTGGAACGCGGGCACCAGCTCACCGAGGATGGTGCGCACGCCGAACAGGATCACGGCCACGGCGATGCCGAACTGCAGGCCCTGGGTCACGGACTGCATGAGGTAGTTGCCGACGTCGGTCGCGCCGCCCTCGAACGCCTCGAAGGCCGTGGCCTGCCCGGCGCGAGCGAGGTAGACGACGGCGACGACCAGGTACATCAGCACCATCGACAGGGCGGTGGCGACCATCGAGTCACGCAGGAAGTGCAATGACTCGGGGACCTTGAGGTCCTCGGTGGAACGACTGCGTCCGCGCGGATCGACCAGGCGGCCGACGGTGCCGGCGGCGATGTACCCGGCGGTGCCGAAGTGGCCGATGGCGATCGAGTCGTCCCCGGAGATGCGTCGGGTCCAGGGCTGGGAGAGAGCCGGCAGGGAGACCATGAGGATCCCGAGCAGGACCGCGCCCAGGACCACGACGATCGCCGTGGGCATCCCGGCCGAGGCCATCACCACGGTGATGAGGGTTGCCATGAACAGCAGATGGTGGCCGGTGAGGAAGACGTAGCGCAGCGGGGTGAAGCGGGCCAGCCCGATCGCGACCACGAAGCCGAGGATCATCAGCCACGCGACCTGCGCGCCGAACTCCTCCTGGGCGATGCCGGCGATCGCCTCATTGGTGGGGACGACGCCCTGGGCACCGAGGGCGCCCTGGATCATGACTCCCAGCGGGGCGAGGGAGGCGGTGACGAGAGTGGCGCCGGCTCCGATCAGCAGGAAGCCGAGGACCGCCTTGATGGCACCGCCCGCCACCTGGCCGGCTGTCTTGCGCAGGGCGATCAGGCCGACGGCGGTGATGATGCCGATGAGATAGGCGGGCACGCTCAGGAACTCGTTGACGAGGAACTGGGCGATCGCGACGAGCACGTTCATGGGGGCTGCTCCGTGGAAGGTGGGAAAGGGTGGGTCAGACGGCGTAGAGGCGTCGCAGCGCCGCGTCGACCTCGGTCTGGGAGGTGAAGTTCTCGATCACCTCGACGGGTACGCCGACATCGCCGAGGGTCTGCGCGATCGCGCCCGAGGTGAGGATGGCGTCGGCGTCCTTCGCTTTTCCCTTGGCGGAGATGGTGTCGGTCGCCTCGACGCTGAGGTGGGAGGACCAGCCCCAGCGGCTCAGGACCTGCTCGGCGGTGTTCTTCAGGAACAGGCTGGTGCCCAGGCCGTTGCCGCACACCGTGAACAGGAGGTTCTTCGAGGGGACCGTGTCCTCGGTGGCGTCGGCGGCAGGTGCTGACGTTCCCGCGCCCGCTGCGGTGCCACCGGCATCCGGTGAGGCGGGTCCGGGGTCCGACGCGGAACGCTCGACGTCGTCGGCCCCCGACGTGGCGGTTCCGGGTGCGGCGTCGGCCGGGGCGGTGCCGACGCTCTCGCCGCCGAGCGCGGCCAGGACCTGTCGCGGGGAGGAGGCCGTCTCCAGCGCCGTGCGTCCGGCCGGGTCGGCCAGGACTCCGGCCAGGGCGGCGAGGGCCGACTGGTGGGCGGAGCTGTCGGCGGCGGCCAGTGCCATCACCAGGTGGACCGGGTCGTTGGTCTCGTGGCCGAAGGAGACCGGCTCGGCCAGGCGCACGAAGGACATTCCGGTGCGGTGGACCGACTCGTCGGGTCGTGAGTGCGCGAGCGCGAATCCGGGGGTGATCACGATGTACGGGCCGTGCTCCTCGACGGTGCGGATCATCGCCTCGGTGTACGCGGCATCGGTGACGTCGCTGGAGACCAGCAGATCGCCGGACAGGCGGATCGCCTCGCGCCAGTCGGCGGCGGGGACGTCGAGCCGGATGGCGGCAGGGTCGATCAGAGCGGTCAGCTGAGACATGGGGCGTCCTCGGGCGGAGAAGAGCGGTTCACGCGTGCGGCCCCGAGGGTACGTGGTCGCGGGTGCGGATGCTTATCCTCGATCCATGTCTTCTCAGCCGTCCGCGCGCCCCGGCGCTCAGCATTCCGAGGTCTCCACCGCCTATCTCCAGCAGCTGGACGAGGAGCGGGAGCTGGCCATGCGCACCGCGTCCCATCCGGGCTCCGCCTTCGAGGGCGCCGCGACCGCCCTGCACGACCGGCTCGAGGAGCTCGTCCAGCGTGATGCCGGGGAGATGGCCGCTCTGATGCTGGATCTCGGCGAGCATCCCGAGGTCGCCTTCGAGGAGCATCGCTCCGCCCGGGCCATCGCCGACGTGCTGGCAGCCCACGGCGTCGAAGCGCAGGTGGGCGTGCACGGGCTGGACACTGCGATCCGCGCCGAGATCGTGGGGCAGGGCGGCGACGCCGAGGATGCCCCCACGCTGGCGATCCTCTCCGAGTACGACGCGCTGCCCGGCGTGGGCCACGGCTGCGGCCACAACGTCATCGCCGTGATGGGCCTGGGTGCCTTCCTCGCCCTGGCCGAGCTTGCTGCCACCGACCCGTCGGCCGTGCCCGGCAGGGTGGTGTTCCTCGGGACGCCCGCCGAGGAGGGTCACACCGGCAAGGAGTTCATGGCGCGCGAGGGTGCCTTCGAGGGGCTGGACGCCGCGGTGATGGCCCACCCCTACGGGTACGACCTGGCCGACCAGATCTGGCTGGGCCGCCGGACCCTGACCGTCGAGTACCACGGGCACACCGCCCACGCCTCGGCCCAGCCGTTCATGGGGCGCAACGCGCTGGACGCCGCGAACCTGCTGTACCAGGGCATCGGGCTGCTGCGACAGCAGACCCCGCCGTCGGACCGCATCCACGCCGTGATCCGCGAGGGCGGGGACCGCGCGAGCGTCATCCCCGACTACGCCAAGCTCGACATGTACGTGCGCTCCCAGCGGCCCGAGACGCTCAAGGACCTCTCGCGGCGCGTCGAGGATGCCGCTCGCGGCGCGGCGCTGATGGCGGGCGTCGGCGTCACCGTCGGCTGGGATCAGCACCCGCCGTCGCTGCCGGTGCGCACCAATGAGGCCCTCACCGGTCGCTGGGTGCAGGCGCAGCGCCGCCGCGGCCGCGACCCGCTGCCCTTCGGCGTGGTCTCCCCGATCCTGGCCGCCTCCACCGATTTCGGCAACGTCAGCTACCGCATCCCCGGCATCCACCCCGTCATCAAGGTGGCTCCCTCCGAGGTCGCGCTGCACACCCGTGAGTTCGCGACCTGGGCGGTCTCCGACCAGGCCCGCTCCGCCGCGGCCGACGGGGCCTACGGCCTGGCTGCCACCGTGCTCGACGCCCTCCACGACCCGCAGCTGGCCCGGGCCGTCGCCACCGAGTTCGAGGAGGCCGGCGGCGCCATCGACGTCCCCTCCTACTTCGACTGACCGACCCCCGCGCCTCCTCGCCACCCCGATCCGACTGGAGTCCCCGTGAGCACTGCACCGAACACCCCGGCCAAGGCCGGGCTGACCGACCGGATCCTCAACGGCGTCGAACGAGCGGGCAACAAACTGCCCGAACCGTTCATGCTGTTCGTGATCCTGTTCCTGATCACGGGCGTGGTCTCCACGGCCATGGCGATGGCCGGCGTGGTCGTCGAGGTGCCCGGCGCCGACGAGCCGACCGCCATCAAGGGGCTGTTCACCGGGGAGGGCCTGACCTGGCTGACCACCACCCTGGGCGAGAACTACATCGGCTTCCCGCCGCTGGTGACCGTGCTGCCGATCCTGCTGGCGATCGGCATCGCCCAGCACTCCGGGCTGCTGGGCGCCGCGATCCGCAAGACCTTCGGCTCCTCACCGGCGTGGATGCTGCCCTACGTGGTCGGGTTCGTCGGCGTGGTCTCCTCGATCATGGCCGACTCCGCCTTCGTGGTGGTCCCGCCCCTGGCCGCGCTCGTGTTCAAGGCCGCCGGTCGCCACCCCGTCGCCGGCCTGCTGGGCGGGTTCGCGGCCGCCGGCGCCGGGTACTCCACCAACATATTCCCCACCAGCCTCGATGCGCTGTTCGCCGGGATCACCACCTCGGTGATGGGTGCGCTGCCCGGCTACGAGTTCACGCCGGTCAACCCGATCTCGAACTGGTTCTTCAACATCGTCTCCTCGCTGATCCTGGGCTTCGTCGCCGGATTCATCATCGACCGGATCATCGAGCCCCGACTGTCCCGCCAGGGTGTGCCCGTCGACGAGACGGCGGTGGACGGGGAGGAGCCGGCCGACGACGCCCAGCAGATGCGTGCCGCCCTCACCTCCGTGGAGAACCGGGGTCTGCTGATCGCCGTTCTCAGCGCCGTGGTGCTGACTGCGCTCTTCCTGCTGGCATTCCTGCTGCCCGGCTCGCCGTGGCGCAACGAGGACGGCGGCTTCCTGCCCAAGTCCCCGCTGCTGGATTCGATCGTGTTCATCGTGGTCAGCTACTTCATGGTGCTGGGCATTGCCTATGGCGTGGTCACCGGCGTCCTGCGCAGCAGCCGGGATGCGGTGCGGATGATGTCCGATGCGCTCAAGGAGATGCTGCCCTTCGTCGTCCTCGCCTTCATCCTCGGCAACTTCATCGCCCTGTTCAACTGGTCCGGCATCGGCACGTGGATCGCCGTGACCGGGGCGAACGGTCTGGAGGCGACGGGGCTGACGGGCTTCGCGGCCATCCTCGGCTTCATCGTGCTGGCCAGCTGCCTGAACCTGTTCATCATCTCCGGTTCGGGCATGTGGGCGATCATGGCCGCCGTGTTCGTGCCGATGTTCTCGCTGATCGGCTACGAGCCCGCGTTCACTCAGGCCGCGTTCCGCGTCGGTGACTCCGCCACCCAGGTCATCACCCCCATGAACCCGTACATGATCGTGCTGCTGGGGATGCTGCGGAAGTACGAGCCCGAGGCCGGCCTGGGCACGCTGATGTCCCGGATGCTGCCGTTCGTGGTGCCGTTCTGGCTGGTGTGGACGATCCTGCTGGCGGTGTTCTTCTTCTTAGACTTGCCGCTGGGACCCGGCAACGGGATCTTCCTGGGCTGATACCGCCGGCGAACGGTGCAGGTGCGCGGCGTGCGCCCGTCGGGAGCCTGCGTCCCCTCGGGCGCCCGCGCCGTGAGATGTCGCCCTTCGTCATGATCACCGGGGGAGGCAGCTCCCCCGTATGGGGGAGGGTGCGGCGCGCCCGGGAGCGGACGCTCGAGGCATGAATACACAGTCCCGACCTTCCGTCTCCTCGACCACACCGTCCGCCACCCGGCTCGATTCCCGGTCGGGCACCGCTGACCGCGATCGGACGGGCGCTCACAGTCGGCTGCGTCTGCTGCTGACTCTCGCAACGCTCTCCAGCCTGATCACGGCCGCTCTGGGCCTGCGCTGGCTGCTGGCGCCGTCGGCCGCGCTCTACGCCGACGCCGCCGACGCACCCTTGCTGCTGGGCGTGATCGGGCCCCTCCCCACGTACTGGCTGCAGCTGGTCGCCGCATCGCTCGGTGCCGTCGCGGCAGGGGTGGCCCTGGCCCGATCGGGCCGGGACCAGCGGGGTGCCGGCGGCCGGTGGCCGGTCCATCTGCTGGCCGTGGCCGGCATCCTCCAGGTCGCCCTGTTCGGACTCGGCTTCGGCAGCTTCGCGACCCTCGCCCATGCCGGGTACCTGATCGCTTTCGCCGTGCCGTTCGCACTGGTCATGATCGCTCTTGCTCTGGTGCGTCACCGTGGACGGCTCCGGTGGGCGGCGGGGGTGCCCCTCCTCGTCGCACTGGCCGCCGCGGCCGTCGCCGGGTGGGGTCTGATCGCCGAGATCCTCGGGCAGCTCATCCCCTCGTTCCTCGCCGTCGGTGGCAACATGCTGGCGACCGCGCACTTCGTGATCACCGGCACCCTCTGGGCCGTGATCACCCTCCTCGCGCTGCGCCGCAGGGGATCGCTGGAACGGCTGGAGGCGTGGACGCTGCGCCACCGCCGGGCTCTCACGCTGCTCGCCGCCTGCGGGCCCCTGCCCTACGCCCTCGCGCGCCTGACCTGGCTGACCCCGTGGCCGCTGTTCGGAGGGGCCGCGGTGGAGGGGGATCTCACCGGGCGCGTGTGGGGTCTGGCGCTGTCCACGGGGGCGTGGGCCGGCGTGGTGCTGACCGTGGGCCTGATCCGGCCATGGGGTGAAGTATTCCCGCGCTGGTTTCCCGTCGTCGGCGGCCGCACCGTGCCCGTGGCGACGGCAGCGGTGCCCGGGTTCACCGTCGCGGCCCTGCTGTGCTTCGCCGCGGCGCCGATGATCCTCGGGGCCGCCCAGGGCGGGATCGGCAGCATGATCGCCTTCGCCCTGGTCTTCCCCTGCTGGTTCTGGGGGCCGACGCTCGCGCTCGCCGTGTGGGGTTACGTCCTGGAGCGCCGCTCAGTGGGTTCCGCTCGCCCCGGCACCCTGCCCTCGGCCAGGATGGGGGCGTGAACATCCGACGGCACGGCCGCCGCTTCGCGTGGCTGATGACGGGCGCGGCGATCGGCACCGCCGTCGTGCTCGCCCTCGCCCTGCTCGTGCCCGGCTCGGCCGATCTTCTGCTCGCCCCGGGGCGCACCGTCCTGGTCGTGGCGGCGGCGGTGGCCGTCGGTGGCCTGCTGGGGCTGGTCCCCGGGGTGCGGGAGCTCGAGGTGACCGCCGCCCGCTCGATGCTCGGTGTGCGGGCGGAGCTGGTGGTGCCGCGCCGGCCCGGCCTCGTCCACCGCATCCAGGACATCGCGTGGGTGCAGTTGCATCTGCTGCTGGGCCTGCTCGCGGCGGTGTGCCTCACGATGCTGCTGCCGGCGTCCCTGCTGATGCTCGCCGAGATGGCGACGGGTGGCGGCGGCTCGGTGCTGACCGTCCCCGGCGCGCCCGCGGGGCGGGTCGCTCTCGCGGTGGTGGCGCTGCTCGGGGTGCTCCTCGCGCTCGGCGCGGCGTGGCCGCTGGGCGGGCTGGCGGCCGCCCTCGCGCCGTCGCTGCTGGGGCCGACGGCGAGGGACCGGCTGGATGTGGCCCTGGCCCGGGTCTCCCAGGAGGCCGAGCGCACCCGCATCGCCCGCGACCTCCACGACGGCATCGGCCACGCACTGACCGTCGTCAGCGTCCAGGCCGCCGCCGGCGGGCGCGTCCTGGAACGGGACCCGGGCGCTGCCCGGGAGGCGCTCGAGAGGATCGAGCGCACGGCACGCGAGGCCCTCGAGGAGCTCGACGGCGTGCTCGCCGACCTTCGGGACGAGCACGCCGACGGAGCAGGCCGGATCGCCACCGACACCGCCACGGCGGAGGCGGGCGGCGGTGCCGTTCCGCGCCTCCTCTCGCTTCCGGAGCGGATCGACGGCCTGGCCGAGAACCAGATCCGGGCCGGCATGGACCTCCGAATGCACAGGGAGGTTCCGGATGCTGTGCTCGGGGCCCTGCCCGCAGCGCAGCAGGAGCACCTCACGCGCATCCTCGGTGAACTGCTGACCAACGCTCACCGCCATGGGGGCGAGGGGCCCGTCCACCTCCGGCTCGGGCACGGCGAGG
This sequence comes from Brachybacterium sp. SYSU DS0246, assembly GCF_059391765.1. Lineage (NCBI taxonomy): Bacteria > Bacillati > Actinomycetota > Actinomycetes > Micrococcales > Dermabacteraceae > Brachybacterium > Brachybacterium sp. SYSU DS0246. The sequence goes on from NZ_JBZXYT010000001.1 coordinate 105,112, forward strand.
ACTCGGGGCGGCGAGGGGCCGTCGTGCTCGAGGTGAGCAATCCCCTCAGCGCCCGGGAGGCTGCCCAGGACTCGGCGCCCTCCGGCGGGCGAGGGCTGCACGGACTGCAGGAGCGGCTCGCTCTGTGGGGTGGCACGCTGGAGGCGGGCCCTGGCGAGGGCACCTGGAGTGCCCGCGCCGTGCTCCCGATCCTCTCGGAAAGGCCCCTGCCATGACCGCTCGGACGGACTCCGCCCCGTCGCCGGTACGCGTGCTGCTGGTCGACGACGAGCCGATGGTGCGGCAGGGCATGCGCATGATCCTCGAGGCCGAGGAGGACCTCCAGGTGGTCGGCGAGGCCGGGGACGGCGCTGACGCGCTCGCCCTGGCACGGCGGGCCCCGGCCGACGTCGTCTGCATGGACGTGCGGATGCCGGGGATCGACGGGCTGCGCGCCACCGAGCTCCTGCTGCGCCTGCCCGAGCCGCCCAAGGTGCTGGTGGTGACCACGTTCGAGAACGACGGGTACGTGCTCGACGCGCTGCTGGCCGGGGCCTCCGGGTTCCTCCTCAAACGTGCGAGCGCGGTGGAGATGGTGCAGGCGGTGCGGACCATCGCCCACGGCGACAGCCTGCTGTTCCCGGAGGCTGTCCGATCGCTGCTGCGCCCTCGCGCACGTTCCGCCGGCTACACGGGCCCCGCCCTCACCCCGCGTGAGCTCGAGGTGCTCGCGGCCGTCGCCCGTGGTGCGACCAATGCCCAGATCGCCCAGGAGCTCGTCCTCGGGGCGGAGACCGTGCGCACCCACGTCGCCTCGGTGCTGCGCAAGCTCGGCGCCGAGAACCGCACCCAGGCCACGGTCACCGCCTACCGCACCGGCCTCATCGACCCGTGAGGAACCGCGGTGGCTGCAGTGAGTCCATGGCCGATGGCAGGATGACGCCATGAGTGACCTCGCCGACCGCCTCCGCGCACTGCCCGCCTTCCCGGACGAGATGCCGGTCCTCGACCCCGAGAACGTCCCGGATGATCCGGACGAGCTGTTCCTGTCGTGGCTGGACGACGCGATCGCCAGCGGTGTCCGCCAGCCGCACGCGATGACGTTCCAGACGGTCCTGGCCGACGGCACTCCCGTCGGCCGCACCCTGATCCTCAAGGACGTCGACGAGAACGGATACCACGTCTCGACCCGGAACACCTCCCGCAAAGCCCGGCAGCTGGAGCAGAACCCGCGGGCCGCGATGACGTTCTTCTGGCGCGAGTCCGGCCGGCAGGTGCAGATCATCGGTGACGTGGTCGCCCTCGGGGAGGACGTGTCACAGGCCGACTGGCTCACCCGGCCGACCTCCGACGGGCGCCCGAATCCCGAGTGGCAGGTCTACGCGCTGCAACCGCACCTGGTCGAGTTCACCCAGTCGCGGCACGACCGCAACCACACCCGGGTCGGCTACCGCCGCGAGGACGGCCGCTGGAGCCACGGCCCGGTCACAACCCCCGCCGGCTGACGAAGGCGAGTGCCGACGACGTGCTGGTCGACCATCGAGCGGTGAACCCGGGTCAGACCTCGAGGCTCGCGATGAGCTGCTCGACGCGGGCCCGGATGTCGTCGCGGATCGGGCGCACGGCCTCGAGGCCCTGGCCGGCGGGATCGGGCAGCTCCCAATCCTCGTAGCGCTTGCCGGGGAAGATGGGGCACGCGTCGCCGCAGCCCATGGTGATCACGACGTCGGACTGCTGGACCGTGTCCGGGGTGAGGATCGTGGGCCGGCCCGCGGAGATGTCTATGCCCTCCTCGGCCATCGCCTGGACGGCGGCGGGATTGATCGAGTCCGCGGGCTCGGACCCGGCGGAGCGGACCTCGACCTTCTCTCCCGCGAGGTGGCGCAGCCAGCCAGCGGCCATCTGGGAGCGGCCGGCGTTGTGAACGCAGACGAACAGGACACTGGGACGATCGCTCATGGATGCTCCTGGTGACGCAGACGTGGCTGAAGGGGATCGTGGCGGAGTGCGGGGCGCGGGTCAGGAGAGGTCGAGGAAGGCGCGCAGCTCGGCGAAGGCCGACGGCACGACGGCGTAGTGAGCCCAGCGGCCCCTCTGCTCCCGGGTCAGCAGACCGGCTTCGACGAGCTTCTTCATGTGGTGGCTGACGGTGGGCTGCGAGATGCCCAGGCCCTCGCCGAGGTCACAGACACAGACGCTCTGGCAGCCGCCCGCGGCGACGTGCGAGAGCAGCTGCAGGCGCGTGGGATCCGAGAGCGCCTTCAGGCGTGCCGAGAGCCGCTCGGCGTCGTCGGCCTCGATCGGGCCGGTGGCCAGTGAGCAGCAGTCGTCCGCGCCCGCCGGCGAGCGGCACTCATCATCGGCCGAGGCGGCCGACTGCGGCCACGAGAGGTCGACCGGATCGCGTGCGGTCGTGGAACTCATGGTTTCACCTGACTCGAGACGGGGGCGTGGGGGTCGGCGTGCACCGTCTGACATTGACGGTCATCTATGTGAAGGCTACTCTACTCATCGATGACCGTCTATAGGAACAGGTAGGCCGCCCATGACGACGACCACCGCCCCCGCCGCACCGTCCGGTGTGGCCCGGGAGATGTCGTTTCTCGACCGGTGGCTGCCGGCGTGGATCCTGCTGGCGATGGTGGGCGGCCTGGCCCTGGGGCGCCTGGTCCCCGGCATCGGCCCGGCGCTGGAATCCGTGAGCATCGCCGGTGTCTCCCTGCCCATCGCCATCGGCCTGCTGGTGATGATGTACCCCGTCCTCGCCAAGGTCCGCTACGACCAGACCCGGCGCATCGGCGCGGACCGCAGGCTGATGGTCACCTCGCTGGTGCTGAACTGGCTGCTCGGGCCGGCGCTGATGTTCGCGCTGGCCTGGATCTTCCTGGCCGACCTGCCCGAGTACCGCACCGGCTTGATCATCGTCGGCCTCGCCCGTTGCATCGCCATGGTGCTGATCTGGAACGACCTCGCCTGCGGGGACCGGGAGGCCGCGGCGGTGCTGGTCGCGGTCAACTCCATCTTCCAGGTGATCGCCTTCGGGGCGCTGGGATGGTTCTACCTCCAGGTGCTGCCCTCCTGGCTGGGCCTGGCCACCACGTCGGCCGAGTTCTCCGTCGGGGCGATCGTGCTCAGCGTGCTCGTGTTCCTCGGGATCCCCCTTCTCGCGGGCTTCCTCACCCGCGTGCTCGGTGAGCGCGCCAAGGGACGCCACTGGTACGAGAACCGCTTCCTGCCGCGCATCGGCCCGTTCGCGCTGTACGGCCTCCTGTTCACGATCGTGCTGCTGTTCACGCTGCAGGGCGACGCGATCCTCTCCGCCCCGCTGGACGTCGCGCGCATCGCGCTGCCGCTGCTGGCCTACTTCGTCGTGATGTTCGCAGGGTCCCTGCTGCTCAGCCGCGCCGTCGGCATGGACTACGCCCGCTCGACCACCGTCGCGTTCACGGCCTCCGGCAACAACTTCGAGCTCGCCATCGCCGTCGCCATCGGCACCTTCGGCGTCAGCTCCGGGCAGGCCCTGGCCGGCGTCGTGGGTCCGCTGATCGAGGTCCCGGTGCTGGTCGCCCTCGTCTACGCCTCGCTGTGGGCGGGCAGGCACCTGTTCCCCGACGACCCCACCGTCCCCGCCCGCACCGCTCGAGAGGTCTCCGCATGAGCCAGCACAGTTCCGACCCGACGCCCACGGAAGCGAGCTCGACGGCCGCCACCTCGGGGTCGACGCCCGCCGGGGCGACGCCCTCCGTCCTGTTCGTCTGCGTCAAGAACGGCGGCAAGTCGCAGATGGCCGCCGCCCTCATGGATGCCCGCGCCGACGGCGAGGTCGAGGTCCACTCCGCCGGCACGAAGCCCGGCAGCGGCATCAACGCGCTCTCGGCAGAGGTCATCGCCGAAGCCGGGGCCGATATGTCGGCAGGCAATCCTAAGCCGATCGATCCCGAGCTCCTGGCCCGCGTCGATCGCGTCATCGTGCTCGGGGACGAGGCCGTGGTCGAACCGGTGCCCGGGATGCGCGGCACCATCACCACCTGGCGCACCGACGAACCCTCCGAGCGCGGCATCGACGGCATCGAGCGCATGCGCCTGGTGCGCGACGACATCGACGCCCGCGTGCAGGATCTGCTGGAGGAGCTGCGGGGCGCGGCTCGCTGAGCTGCGGGTGTCGCGCGCTCGGCGGAGGCGCGTGGTTGCCGGGCCCGCGCGGTTGGAGGGCTCGCGCCGAAAGAGCCCCCGCGGCGATTCCCTCACGCACCCAGGTCAGCCATGGCTGTTCAGGGAGCCGCTGGAGGCTGCTGTGCCTGAGTCCGCCGCATTCGGCCCGTTCTCCCGGAGCATCGCCGGCACGGCCCTGTCGACGGCGCGGATCACCACGGCCAGCAGCGCCGCCACCGCCACCACGAGCAGCGCGTTGACCACGGCCGGAATGATGCCGAGATGGGCCGCGTCCAGGAACGGGTACGGGTACCAGTGCGTGATGCTGCCCTGGCCGAAGATGTAGAGCAGCCACACCGCGGCCACCGCGAACGCGCCCGCGACCGTCGACCAGCGGAACCGGCGACGAGGGCCGAAGACCAGCCAGCCCACCACGGTCAGCACCGGCGAGACCGTGTGCAGGCCGAACGACGCCACGCTCGACCAGCCCTCCAACTCCAGCTGCGGAGCGAGCACCAGAGCGAAGACCACACCGGTGATGGTGATCGCCAGCAACGAGTAGAGCCGGGCGACCTCCCACCACGCGCCGCGCCGCAGCGGATCGATCGCCAGCAGCGCGGAGACGACCACGACCACGATGTTGCTCTCGACGGTGAAGTAGCTGAAGAAGCGCCCCAGCCGCACCGCCAGGCCCGCCTGCTCGCCGCTGTCGCCCGAGTTCGCGTCCTGACCGCCGGTGAGGACCAGCGCGAACTGGATGAGGAGCGCGACGAGGACGACTGCTGCGACGGTTCCGTGCCACCACCTGGATGCGGCACGGCGGCGAGGGTCGAGCGAGGTCTCCATGGCCCCAGTCTGGTCCACGGTCCGGTCCACGCGGGGCCGCCTCCCGGCGATCGCGGACCGTGGCTCGAGAGTGTGCGGGGCGGTTCGCGGATCATGGGGAAAACCCCATGTCGATCCCAGGGTCGATGGGGCAGGATGAGTCGGGCCGCTGTCTTCTCCTCCCGCTCGTCCGGTCAGGACCCGCTCGACCGGGCAGGGAGAGGCCTCCCCACGGTCACGAGTCTTCCGCGGCCGGTCGACGTTCCGGCCGGTCACGATCTGTCCGCCCCCGCCGATACGGTCATCCGGTGATGCCGCCGCGACGATCCCCGACGAACTTCGAAGGTCTTCCATGCTCTGGACGCTGATCAGGCGCCACCTCCGTCCCTACGTGCCCCACGTGATCGCCGTGGTGATCCTGCAGCTGGCCACGATCCTGGCCACGCTGTACCTGCCCAGCCTCAACGCCGACATCATCGATCAGGGCGTGGCGACGGGGGACACCGACTACATCTGGCGCGTCGGCGGCGTCATGCTCGGCGTGGCGATGATCCAGCTGGTCACCGCGATCGCGTCGGTCTGGTTCGGTGCCCGCGTCGCCATGGGCATGGGCCGCGACATCCGCCGCTCGATCTACACCCGGGTCGACCGCTTCTCCACCGAGGAGATGGGCCGCTTCGGGGCGCCCACCCTCATCACCCGCGGCACCAACGACGTCCAGCAGGTCCAGATGCTGGTGCTGATGACCCTGAACTTCATGGTCATGGTGCCGATCATGTCCATCGGCGGCATCATCATGGCGATCCAGGAGGACCCGGGGCTGTCCTGGCTGGTCTGGGTCGCGGTGCCGGTGCTGATGGTGATCGTGGGCCTGCTGATCAAGGAGCTCATGCCGCTGTTCCAGCGCATGCAGGCCAACATCGACTCGATCAACGGCGTGATGCGTGAGCAGATCATGGGCATCCGCGTCGTACGCGCCTTCGTCCGCGAGGACCACGAGACTCAGCGCTTCACCGACGCCAACGCCACCCTGACCGACACCTCGGTGCGGATCGGCCGGCTGTTCGTGATCATGGGCCCCGCCATCACCGTGGTGCTGCACCTGGCCACCGCCGCCGTGCTCTGGTTCGGCGGTCACCGGGTCGCCGACGGCCTGGTCGACGTCGGCTCGCTGACCGCGTTCATGCAGTACCTGCTGCAGATCCTCATGGCGGTCATGATGGGCACCTTCATGTTCATGATGTTCCCGCGCGCGATCATCAGCGGGCGCCGCATCGCCGAGGTCCTCGACACCGTCCCCACCCTCGCCGAGCCCACCGAGCCGGTCAAGCTGCCGGCCCGCGGCGGCGGCGCCACCGTCGAGTTCCGCGACGTCACCTTCTCCTACCCAGGGGCAGACGCTCCCGTCGTCGACGGCGTCAGCTTCACCGCCGAGGCCGGTCGCACCACGGCGATCATCGGTTCCACCGGATCCGGCAAGACCACGCTGGTCAATCTGATCCCCCGGCTGCACGACGCCACCACCGGTCAGGTGCTGCTCGACGGCGTCCCGGTCACCGACCTCTCGCGCGCGACCATCTCTCGGACCGTCGGCCTCGTCCCCCAGAAGCCGTACCTGTTCTCCGGGACCATCGGCCACAACCTGCGCTTCGGCGACCCTGACGCCACCGACGCCGAGCTCTGGCACACCCTGGAGACCGCGCAGGCCACCGACTTCGTCGCCGCCCGGACGACGGGGGAGGGCGAGCAGGCCCGCACCGGACTGGACTCCGCCGTCTCCCAGGGCGGCACCAACGTCTCCGGCGGCCAGCGCCAGCGGCTGTGCATCGCCCGCACCCTGGTCGCCCAGCCGCGGGTGTACGTCTTCGACGATTCCTTCTCCGCCCTCGACGTCACCACCGACGCCAAGGTGCGCGAAGGGCTGGCCGAGCGCACCCGGGGCGCGACCACGATCATCGTCGCCCAGCGCATCTCCACCATCACCGGCGCCGACCAGATCCTCGTGCTCGAGCAGGGCCGGATCGTCGGCCGCGGCACCCATGACGAGCTGCTGGAGAGCTCGCAGACCTACCGGGAGATCGTCGACTCCCAGATCACCGCGGAGGAGCCGGCATGAGCCCCGAGAACCAGGACCGGCCGGAGGATGAGGGCCAGGTCGAGGAGAGCCGGACCGCGAACAGCGAGCCGCCGGTGTCCAGCTCCCCGTCGGCCCCCCAGAACGCCCCCGGCGCCGTCGCCTCGAGCACCGCCGCCGTCGGCTCGGAGCTGACCGAGGACGAGATCCTGGAGCTCCAGGACTCCGTCAGCAGCGAGTGGGGCGAGTCCGCGCCCCGCAAGGCCAAGGCCTTCTGGCCCTCGACCCTGCGCCTGGTCGGCACGTTCAGCGATCACAAGCTGGCCCTGACCGTGGTGCTCGTCTTCGGGCTCATCTCCACCGGCCTCAGCGTGTGGGCGCCCACCATTCTCGGCAACGCGATGGACGTCATCGCCGACGGCGCCTTCGGCGACGGGGGAGTGGACTTCCCGCAGCTGGGCCGGCTGCTGCTGATCGTGATCGGCATGTACGTCATCGCCTCGGTGTTCGACTGGCTGCAGGGCCGGCTGCTGAACGACATCGTCATGCGGATCGTCTACCGGCTGCGCCAGCGGATCGAGGTCAAGGTCAACCGGCTGCCGCTGAGCTACTTCGACACCCGCCAGCGCGGCGACCTGCTTTCGCGCACCACGAACGACGTCGACAACGTCCAGCAGGCCCTGCAGCAGGCCTTCGCCTCGCTCGTGTACGCCGTGCTGACCATCATCGGCATCACCGCGATGATGTTCTGGCTGTCCTGGCAGCTGGCGCTCATCGCCCTGGTGGCCCTGCCGATCTCCGGGGTGGTCATCGGCTTCATCGGCTCGAAGTCCCAGAAGCTGTTCACCGCGCAGTGGCGCCACACCGGACGGCTGAACGGCCACGTCGAGGAATCCTTCACCGGGCACGACCTGGTCACCGTCTTCGACCGGCAGGACAGCATGCGCGAGCAGTTCGACACCCGCAACGAGGAGCTGTGGGAGGCGTCGTTCAAGGCGCAGTTCTACTCCGGGATGATCATGCCGATCATGCAGTGGGTGACCTACCTCGGCTACGTGGGCATTGCCGTGGTGGGCGGGCTGCGGATCGCTGCCGGCCAGATGTCGCTGGGCCAGGTCACCGCCTTCATCCAGTACTCGCGCGAGTTCAACGCGCCGCTGGGCGAGGTGGCCGGCATGGCCAACATGCTGATCTCCGGCGTCGCCTCCGCCGAGCGGATCTTCGAGCTGCTGGACGCCGAGGAGCAGGAGGCCGACGGGGAGATCACCACCACCGTCACCGGGCCCGACGGCGAACCCGCCACCCAGCGCATCGAGCGCGCCGAGCTGGCCGCCCCCACCCGCGGCCACGTCGAGTTCGACCACGTCGCCTTCTCCTACACTCCGGACGCCCCGCTGATCACCGACCTCTCGCTGACCGCCGAGCCCGGCCAGACCGTCGCCATCGTCGGCCCCACCGGCGCCGGCAAGACCACCCTGGTCAACCTGATCATGCGGTTCTACGAGATCGACGCCGGCCAGATCCGGCTGGACGGGGTGGACATCCGCGCCCTGGACCGCGGGGCCGTGCGCAGCCAGATCGGCATGGTGCTGCAGGACGCGGTGCTGTTCGGCGGGACCATCATGGACAACATCCGCTACGGCCGGCTCGACGCCACCGACGACGAGGTGATCGCCGCGGCGACCGCCACGTTCGTGGACCGCTTCGTGCGCACCCTGCCCGACGGCTACGAGACGGCGATCGAGGACGAGGGCGCGAACATCTCCGCCGGGGAGCGCCAGCTGATCACCATCGCCCGCGCCTTCCTCGCCGACCCCGCCCTGCTGATCCTCGACGAGGCCACCTCCTCGGTCGATACCCGCACCGAGGTCCTCGTCCAGGAGGCGATGGCTGCACTGCGCACCGACCGCACCAGCTTCGTGATCGCCCACCGCCTCTCCACCATCCGCGACGCCGACGTGATCCTGGTGATGGAGCACGGCGACATCGTCGAGCAGGGCTCCCACGAGCAGCTGCTCGAGGCCGAGGGCGCCTACCACCGCCTCTACTGGTCGCAGTTCGCCGCCGGCGTGGACCCGGATGAGGAGGAGTCGCTGCTGGAGGTCTCGACCGCCGTGACCGGTGAGATCTCCGCCGTGGACCCCGACGCCACCCCGGCCGGCTGACCGCGGGAGCACGCATCGGCGGTTCGTCTCAGGCGGCTTGTCGGCCGGCTCGGGCGCCGCGCTCCGAAAGGTTCCATCCAGGGGGAACCTTTCGGAGCGCGACGGGACGACGGGCCTTGACAAATTAATTTGTCGGGCGGAGTCTAGGGTCATGCACGATGTGGAGACGATCGACGATGCCGCCGCGGCGGAGGCCTCGCTGGACCCGCTGCGGGGGCGGATGCTGGCGGCGCTGAGCGAGCCCGGCTCCGCCTCGACGCTCGCCGCCCGGCTCGGGATGCCGCGGCAGAAGGTCAACTATCACCTGCGCGTGCTTGAGCAACACGGCCTGGTCGAGCTCGTCGAGGAGCGCCGGCGAGGCAACTTCACCGAACGGGTGCTCCAGGCATCGGCCGCCTCGTACGTGATCTCTCCCGGCGCGCTGGGGGACATGCAGCCGGATCCGGCACGCTCGCCGGACCGGCTCTCGGCCCGCTGGCTGCTGGCACTCTCGTCCCGTCTCGTGCGGGATGTGGGCACGCTGCTGACGGGGTCGCAGAGGGCGAACAGGCCGGTGGCGACCTGCGCGATGGACGGGGAGATCCGCTTCGCCTCGGCCGCGGATCGTGCCGCCTTCACCGAGGAGCTGACGACCACGATCACCGACCTCGTCGCCAAGTACCACCGCGAAAAGCCTGCGGAGGGTGGGGGAGAGGGGAAGCTCTACCGCCTCGTCGTGGCGACGCACCCCGCCGTGCCTGCCGACCGTAGTGCCCCGCCCATCCACTGACGCACCGCTTACCACCCACCAATGAGGAGAACAGCCATGTCCAAGGAGTTCGAGGTCCGCAAGGAGGTCGTCCTGGAGGCGACGCCGGAGCAGGTCTGGCGAGCGATCGCCACCCCCGAGGGGCAGGCCGCCTGGTCCCCCGATCCGTATGCCTCCCAGGACGGGATGGACGTGGAGATCCAGGAGCCGGAGCGCTTCGCCTTGCGCACCCCCGAGGCGGAGAACGGCGCGTTCCACGCCTTCGAGTACATCGTCGAGGCCCGCGACGGCAGCACCACCACCCTGCGGTTCGTCCACAGCGGCTACCTCGGGGACGACTGGGACGCCGAGTTCGACTTCGGCGAGATGACCGCGCAGGGGTGGGACATGTACTTCCACACCCTGGCCGAGTACCTCAAGCACTTCGCCGACCGTCCTGCGGCCTTCGTCGTCGCCGAAGGGCCCGCCTCCTCCTCGAGCCCCGAGGCATGGACGCAGCTCGAGCGGGCCCTCGGCGTGGACGGGCCCGTCGAGGTCGGTCAGCAGTTGACGCTGACCCCGGAGGGCCTTCCGCGGCTCGAGGGTGAAGTGGACTACGCCCGCCCGGGGGAGGATTTCATCGGCCTGCGCGCCGCCGACGGTCTCTACCGCTTCCACGGCAGAGCGGCGATGGGACTTCCCGTCGCCGTCGGTCACTACCTCTACACCGAGGACGTGGATCGGGAGGCCGCCCAGCAGGCCTGGAAGGGCTGGCTGGAGCGCGCATACGCCTGACGTGCTCGGCGGTTCCAGAGGCTGCCAGGACGGTCTCCCTCGATACACTGGCATCTCCCGGTACCGTTCAGCGCTCAGCGCCCCGAGGCGGAGATGCCTGCCTGCGTGGGCAATGAGCCCGTGTCGGCGGAACCGCTTCGCCGGCAGCGACCGGCGGAGTAGGTTCGAGACCATGGAGGTCACGATCATCGGCGGCGGGGTCAGCGGCCTCGCCCTCGCCCACGAGCTCGCCCCGGACCACGACGTCACCGTGCTGGAGGCCTCCCCGGGGCCGCGCGGCGGCGGGTACATGATCGACTTCTTCGGTCCTGGTTTCCTCGCCGCCGAGCGGATGGGCATCCTCGAGGAACTGCGTTCCCGCGGGAACGTCTTCGACGGGGTGCGCTTCGCCCGGCCCGACGGCACCCCGAGCGGGACCATCGACGTCGGCCCCCTGGTCGAGGCGGCCGACGGCCGCTACTTCTCAATCCTGCGGCCGGAGGTGGAGCTGGGCCTGCTCGCGCAGCTCCCGGCCTCCGTGGACGTCCGCTACGGGCAGCGCGCCGTCGCAGTCCGCGACGCGGCCCTCAGCGGCGCCATGGATCCGGCCCGCGCCGTGGTGGAGACCGCCGACGGAGCCACCCTCGAATCCGACCTCGTCGTCGCCTGCGACGGCGTGCGCTCCCCGTTCCGTGAGCATGTCGCCCCCGGCCACGGCGAGATCGTGCCGATGGGGTACCGGGCGGCCAGCTACCTCCTCGAGGCCCCGGAGCTCGCCGACGAACTCGGGAACCATGCCCTGATGACCGACACCTTCCAGCGGATCGGCGGGATGTACGCCGCAGGCGCGGGCCGGATCGGCGTCCTGTGCGCCCAGCGCGTCGACCGACGCCTCACGGAGCGACCGGAACCGGATCCCTCGCGTCTGCGCGCGGAGTTCTCCGGGCTCCACCCGCTGGTGGATACGGCGCTGGAGCAAGCACCAGCGTCGTTCTACGACGACCTGGTCGCCCAATCGGCCGCCCCGACGTGGAGCCGCGGCCGGGTGGTCCTGGCCGGGGATGCCGCCCATGCGGTCTCGCTGCTCGCGGGCCAGGGGACATCGCTCGCCGTCGCCGGCGCGGAGGCGCTCGCCCGCTCCCTGCGCGCGGCAGGGCCGCACGTCGAGGTGGGCCTGCGCGACTATGAGCGGCGGTGGCGTCCGGTCGTCGAACGGGCCCAGCGCGCCGGGCGTCGCAGCGCCGCCTCGTTCATCCCGGCCAACGGCCTGCAGCTGCGCGTCCAGCAGGTCGCGCGGCGCACCCTCAGCATCCCGGGTGTCAGCCGTCTGCTCGCCCCGCAGTTCATCGGGGCATGAGAGGAACCGGCCCCGTGGACCGCCGACGCGACGACGTGCTCGCGCGCGAACATGCAGCCCTCACCGAGGACCTGCAGGCGCTGTCGCGGGAGCAGTGGGCGCAGGGGTCGCTGTGCGCGGGGTGGACGGTCCACGACGTGGTGGCCCATCTCGGGGCTGTGCTGACCGGGGGATGGGCCTGCTGGGCCGCGCACATGCTGCGGGCCGGTCTGCGCGCCGACGTCTACAACCGTCGCCGAATCAGCCGCTTCGCCGGACCGACTCCGGAGGAGACGCTGAGCCGGTTCGCCGCGATCGGGTCCCGCCACGGGGAGGCGATGCGCCCGGCGACCCGACGGACCGTCCCCTGGCTCGGCGAGGTCATCGTGCATGCCCAAGATATCCGTCGGCCGCTCGGACTGGAGCGGACACCGGAGCAGGATTCAGCGCTGGCGGTCGCGACGTTCTTCGCCTCCCGCGACTACACCGTCAGGAGCCGGTCGCAGGTGAGCGGGCTCCACCTCCGGGCGACCGATGCGTCCTTCGCGCACAATCCGCCCGAGCTGCCGGCGGTGCGCGGTCCACTGCTCGCTCTCGTCATGGTCATGGCCGGTCGCCCGGCCTACCTCGACGACCTGGCGGGCAACGGGGTGGCGACGCTCCGGCGGCGCATGACCCGCTGAGCCGGCTGCGCATGGCGCGAGGAGGCGCTCCTGCTCGAGAATCCGTGCGTCAGCCGCCTGCTCGCCCGGCAGTTCCTCAGCGCCCGAGGCGGCGTGCCCAGGAAGTGTGCCCGGAAGGTGGCTCACGCCCGGCCCAGCCGCTCGCGGGCGGTGCGCCCGCGCGAGGCCAGCGGCGCCGAGCCGGCGGCCTTGGCCAGGCCCACCTCGGCGCCGTTGCCGTAGAAGGTCTCGATTCCCGAGGCGGGAACCTCGAAGGCCTCGTGCCAGATCCCGACGGCTCCGGGATTCTTCCGAGCCGCCGCGTTGAACCGCTTCCACGCCGGCATGTGGGCGCGGGAGGTCATCCGCGCGTACTGGTAGAGGTGCTCGACGCTCTTCCAGTACTGCACCACCCACGGCCCCTTCGGTCCCAGCAGGTTCTCGGCGCTGAGGAACCCCAGGTCCTCGGCCTCGCCCCGCTCGGAGGCGGCGCGGTTGCGCTGGAGCTCGGCGAGCATCCGGGGCATCTCCGCGGCGACCGGCAGCCAGAGGTCCGGTCGCCACGGCTTGTGAATGGTCATGCCGATGTTGAACACCACGACCCCGCCGATCGGGGCATGGGTGAGGTTCGGCGGGCGGGTAGGTGTGACAGAGTCCGGCTGACGGGCCATGGCGCGCTCCTCGCGAGATTAGAAAGTGCTACTTTCTAAGAGTGTGCCGGACCCGTCCCCACGTCAAGGGGTTTCCGTGTCTGGGCCCGAGGAAGCACGACAGAAGGTGACACGATGAGGATCTCCGCCCTCGCGGAACGGACCGGCGTGCCCGTCGGCACCATCAAGTACTACCTGCGAGAGGGCTTGCTGGCCCCGGGCCGTCAGACCTCCCGCACCACCGCCGAGTACGACGAGTCCCACGTCGAGCGGATCCGCCTGGTGCGGGCACTGACCGACGCGGGTGGGCTGGGCATCGCGGCCGTGCGCCGGGTCGTCGTCGCGATCGACGCGCCGGATCCGCAGCGCCACCACGTCCTGGCCACCGCGCACAACGCTCTCGTGGGCAGCGGAGCCGCCCACGCGGAAGCGGAGCGAGGACGGGCGGCCGCGACCGATCAGGATCACGAGCGAGCAGAGGGCCGCGCTGATCCCGCCGGGCTTGACGGGCACGCGCGGCGGTGGGCCTCGCGCCGCGGCTGGTCCGCCGACCCGGCCGATCCGCTCCTGGAACGGCTCGAGCGGGCCTGGGAGGCGTGCGGCGCGGCAGGGATCGAGGTGGACGAGGCCATGCTTGACGACTACGCCGACGCCGTCGAGCAGGTCGCCCGGATCGATGTGGCGTCCGTGCCGACCGGGGCGGACGACGCGGTGCGCCGAGTCATCGTCGGCACCGTCATGACCGAGCCGATGCTGGCCACTCTGCGCCTGCTCGCCCAGCGCCAGGTCGCGATCCGGGGCGAGCAGGAGCCCGGGTGAACACCCCTGCCTGATCGGCCGCTGCGACGTAGGCTGGGAGGTATGGAACATCGTCATCTCGGCCGCAGCGGCCTCAAGATCAGCGAAATCATCTACGGCAACTGGCTGACCCACGCCTCCCAGGTCGAGGACGACCGCGCCCGCGCGTGCGTGCAGGCCGCCCTCGACGCCGGCATCAGCACCTTCGACACCGCCGACACCTACGCCAACACCGCGGCGGAGGTCGTGCTCGGCGAGGCACTCAAGGGGGAGCGGCGCGAGTCGCTGGAGATCTTCACCAAGGTCTACTTCCCCACCGGCCCCAAGGGGCACAACGACACCGGCCTGTCGCGCAAGCACATCCTCGAGTCCATCGACGGGTCGCTGCAACGGCTGCAGACGGATTACGTCGACCTCTACCAGGCTCATCGCTACGACTACGCGACGCCGCTGGAGGAGACCATGCAGGCCTTCGCCGACGTGGTCCACTCCGGCAAGGCCCTCTACATCGGCGTCTCCGAGTGGAACGCGGATCAGATCCGCGCCGGCCTCCAGCTGGCCCGCGAGCTCGGCATCCAGCTGATCTCGAACCAGCCGCAGTACTCGATGCTGTGGCGCGTGATCGAGGAGCGCGTGGTGCCCACCTCGCGCGAGCTCGGCGTCTCCCAGATCGTGTGGTCCCCGATCGCGCAGGGCATCCTGACCGGTAAGTACAAGCCGGGCGCGGAGCCGCCGGAGGGTTCGCGGGCGCGGGACGAGAAGGGCGGCGCGGACATGATCAAGCGCTTCCTGAACGACCCGGTGCTCGAGGCGGTCCAGGGCCTGCTGCCGATCGCCGAGGAGCAGGGCCTGACCCCGGCGCAGCTCGCCGTGGCCTGGGTGCTCTCCAACGACAACGTCGCCGGTGCCATCATCGGCGCCTCGCGGCCCGAGCAGGTCACCGAGAACGTCAAGGCCGCCGGCGTCACCCTCGATGCGGACGTCAAGGCCCGCATCGACGAGGTCCTCGGCGACATCCCCGAGATGGACCCCGCCAAGACGGTCTCCCCGGCGCAGCGCCTCGCCTGAGATACCTCACCTGGGCTCATCGCCCGGAAGACGACGACGGCTCGGCCCCGATGTGGGGCCGAGCCGTCGTCTCTGTGTGGAGCTCGTGCCGCGCCGGTTCAGAGGCGTCGGTTCACCGCAGTGTGGGCTCTCAGAGCGGGCGGGTCTCCGGGCCCTTGGTGCGGCCCGCGATCTCCTCGCCGGTCGCGCCGGGTGTGATCAGCCCGTCGGCCCGCAGCTCCCAGAACTCGGCGTTGCGGATGCCGACGTTGCGCGGGTCGAACTGGGGATCCAGCCCCTGCTTCTTCTGCTGCTGGTAGTCCTTCAGGGCCTTCAGCGCCGGTCCCTGCATGATGAGGATCGCGACGACGTTCAGCCATGCCATCAGGCCCACGCCGACGTCCCCGAGCGCCCAGGCGTCACCGGTGGTGGCGACCGAGCCGTAGACCACCGAGACCAGGATCAGCGCCTGCAGGCAACGGATCAGCACGCGGCGCACGGTGCGGCTGGGGATGAAGCGGTTGAGGTAGGTCAGGTTGACCTCGGCCATGTAGTAGTAGGCCACGATCGTGGTGAAGGCGAAGAAGAACAGGGCGATCGCCACGAACGTCGGCCCGAGGCCCTGGAAGACGGTCTCGAAACCGTTCTGCGCGTACTCGGGGCCGTAGTCGGTGCCCTCGGGGATGGCGCCCTGGTACAGCACCGTCTCCTCGTCGAGCGCGAACACCTGGTACATGTTCGTCGAGATGATCAGGAACGCGGTGGCGGTGCACACGAACAGGGTGTCGACGTAGACCGCGAAGGACTGCGCGAAGCCCTGCTTGGCGGGGTGGGAGACCTCGGCGGCTGCCGCCGCGTGCGGGCCCGTGCCCTGGCCGGCCTCGTTGGAGTACAGGCCGCGCTTGACGCCCATCTCGATGGCCTTGCCCACGATCGCGCCGAAGGCCGCGTTCATGCCGAAGGCGCTGGAGAAGATAGTGCCGAAGACGTGGCCGATCTGGTCGAAGTTCACGAAGAACACCACCAGCGCCAGGATGATGTAAAGGACCGCCATGATCGGCACCACGATCATCGCGAAGTGCGCGATGCGCTTGACGCCGCCGATGATGATGAAGGCCAGCAGAATGATCAGGCCCACGGCGGTCATCCAGTGCGGGATGTTCCAGGCCTCGAAGACGGCCGAGGAGACGCCGTTGCCCTGCACGCCCGGCAGGAAGAAGCACATGGCGATGATGGTGAGCACCGCGAACACGGCCGCGTAGACCTTGAAGACGGGAGCGGCGGCGGTGTGCTTGTACGCCTTCTCGATGTAATAGGCCGGGCCACCTCGGTACTCGCCGGTGTCGAGGTCCTTCTCCTTGTAGATCTGGCCCAGGGTGCACTCGATGAAGGAGGTCGCGGCGCCGAGCAGCGCGATCACCCACATCCAGAACACGGCACCGGGGCCGCCGAGGGCGATCGCCGTGGCGACGCCGCCAATGTTGCCCATACCCACGCGGCCGGCGAGGGACATCATGAGGGACTGGAAGGAGGACGTGCCGTCGGGGGAGGACTCGCCCTTCTTCAGCTGCGAGACCATATCCGGGATGCACCGGATCTGCAGGAACACGGTGCGCAGGGTGAAGTAGAGGCCGGCCAGCAGCAACAGGATGACCAAGGGCAGAGCCCAGACCACCCCATTCAGCATCCCGACCACGTCGGCGAAAGTCATGTCAGCCCTCCTGAGGCATTGAGGAAGCGGTGGCGACGTCGACACCGGAGGTGCGTGACCGGGGACACGGCCGCGCGCTGGAGGAAACCTACCCGACCGTCTCGGCGTCGAGCCCGTATTCAGCTCCGCGTTGCCGGGTCGTGATCAAACTGTCAGGGAAGCGGCATGGCGCACACCGGTTCGAAGTCGCCCGGGAGGAGCCGCTACACTCGTATGCGACCCCTCGTGCGGTGTCACCTCGCTGAACTCCCCCAGGGCTTGACGGCAGCAAGGGCAGGCGGGCTCTGGCAGGTGCGCGAGGGGTCCTTCATGCCCTCTGGCCAGCCGGTGCGCGCGAGGCCGACCCGGCGGCAGTTCCCAGGGCACCACTGCTCTCGTCGTGGGGGATGTCCTCCACCCGATGCGGCGGGGAGCCCCGTATCCGGCGCCGGTGCCGGATTCCTACGGTGGAGCCCGACGCGGAATCGCACCCGGCGCCGCGCACCGTCCCTCAGGAGCGCACGATGTCCTCGAATCCCGCCGTGCCCCCGGCGCTCTCCGCGTCCGCGTCCGCCTCCGATGCTCGTCCCGACTACGGACGCGTCGCCCTGTTCATGGCCGTGGCCACTGCCGCTACCGTCGCCCTCTCGATCCCGTTCGCCATCGGAGTGCTGCCGGAGGCCGCCGTCGGCGTCGTCGTGCCATTGGCCCAGCTCTTCCCGCTGATCGCCGCCCTCCTGGTCCGCCGGCGCGGAGAGGCGTGGTGGCGCTCGCTCGCGCTGGCCGTGCCCTCCTGGAGGGCGCTGGGCATCGCCGCCCTCGCTGCCGTCGCGGCCTTCACCGTGGTACCGCTGGCCCGTGTGCTGATCGGGTTCGGTGCGGGGGCTCCGCCGATGGCCGACGGCCCGCCGCTGGCCGGCCTCGTGGCAGCGGTCCCGGCCGTCTTCGTCATGCAGGCCGTGTTCGCGATCGGCGAGGAGGCCGGCTGGCGAGGCTGGCTGCACCGAGAGCTCGCGCCGCTCGGCTTCTGGGCGATGTCGCTGAGCATCGGGGTGATGTGGGCCGTGTGGCATCTGCCGATCGTGGTCGCCTTCGGGTTCTCTCCGCGGGAGGCGATCGCCTATCTGGGCACGATCGTCGCCGTCGCGCCGCTGCTGTCGGCGCTGCGAGAGATCTCCGGGACCGTCTGGGCGGCCGTCATCGGCCACGGGCTGCTCAACAGCCTCCGTGTCGGGATCGAGCAGAACGTGCTGGGACCCGTCGGCCCGGGCCTCGGGTGGCTGCTGGACGTGGCCTCGTGGGCGCTGTGGCTCGCGGTGGCCTGGATGGTGCTGCGCGCCGCCGCTCCGGCCCGTCGGGTCGGTGCCGACGGATCAGACCAGCCGGACCGGTGATCCGTACTGCGCCACCTGGATGTCAGAGGTCGGACGTGATGGCCACCAGGCGTCCATGGACGCAGAAGCGGGGCCCCGGAATGCCGAGGGGCGCACATGCGCCGCACTCTGCACTCCGGAGCCCCGCTCAGCGGTGCCTCCGCCAGGGGTCAGACCGAGGTGGCCTGCTTTTCCCGGGCGTCGGGGTCGATGATCGCGTCATCGGCCGGGGCGCCCGGCTCGGTGGCCTCGGCGTGGGCGGCCGCGGCCGCTCGTGCTTCCTCGGCCTGCTCAGCCTGGATGGCCTGGAACGAGGTGCGGCGCGCGGCGTCGTAGGTCTCGTGGTCCAGGATCCGCTCGCGGCGGGAGACGATCACCGGCACCAGTGACTGGCCGGTCACGTTCAACGCGGTGCGGCCCATGTCGAGGATCGGGTCGACGGCGAGCAGCAGGCCCACGCCCTCCAGCGGCAGGCCCAGCGTGGACAGCGTCAGCGTGAGCATGACGGTCGCGCCGGTCATGCCCGCGGTGGCCGCCGAGCCCAGCACGGAGACCAGCACGATCAGCAGGTAATCCGTGACGCCGAGGGAGACGCCGTAGAAGTTCGCCACGAAGATCGCGGCCAGGGCCGGGTAGATCGCGGCGCAGCCGTCCATCTTGGTGGTCGAGCCCAGCGGGACCGCGAAGGAGGCGTAGTGGCGCGGGACGCCCATGCGCTCGGTGACGGTCTGGGTCATCGGCATGGTGCCCAGCGAGCTGCGGGAGACGAAGCCGAGCGAGGTCGCCGGCCACACGCCGCGGAAGAAGGAGGCGACGCTGAGGCCGTTGACCTTCAGCAGCACCGGGTAGACGACCAGCAGCACCAGCAGCAGGCCGATGTAGATGTCGGCCGTGAACACGCCGAGCTGGCCGATGGCCTCCCAGCCGTAGCTGGCCACCGCGTTGCCGAGCAGGCCCACGGTGCCGATCGGGGCGAGGCGGATGACCCACCACAGCATCTTCTGCACGATCTCCAGCGCGGAGCCGGTGAACCGCAGGAACGGCTCGGCCCTCTCGCCCACGGAGAGCACCGCGATGCCGACGGCGATGGAGATGACCAGGATCTGCAGGGCGTTGAAGCCGAGCGAGACCGAGCCGTCGTCGCCCACGCTGCCCTCGATGCCCAGGAAGTTGGCCGGGACCAGGCCGGTGAGGAAGTCGAGCCAGGTGCCCTGGGTGGAGGAGGCCTCGGCGGCGTCCGCGGAGACGCCGGAGTTCGCACCGGGCGTGGTCAGGGCGCCCAGGCCGATGCCGATCAGCACGGCGATCATGGAGGTGATCGCGAACCACAGCAGCGTCTTCCACGCCAGTCGGGCGGCGTTGGTGACGTTGCGCAGGTTCGCGATGGAGGTGACGATCGCGAGGAAGATCAGCGGCGGGACCAGGGCCTTCAGCAGCGTCACGAAGATCGAGCCGATGGTCTCGAGGGTCGTGGTCAGCCAGTTCGGGCCGTCACCGCCATCTTCGCCCGCGCCGGGCACGGGACCGATCTGCGCGGCGACCAGCCCGAGGACCACGCCGAGGACGAGGCCGATGAGGACCTGCCAGCCGAAGGGGATCCGCGTGATCGCGCGCAGCGGATTGCGAGAGCGCGTGGGGGGCGCCTCGCCGGCGGGGGAGGAGGTTGAAGTATTCACAGCCGAAGACGCTACGCGCGTGAGGGGTTCGGATCAATACTTTGCCTACGGCATCACACAAGGAGCGCTTATGCCTCGAGTGGCCTCCGCCGGTCGGCTGATGGGGGCGGCCTGAAACGTCGCCGCGCGGACGATGTGCCGGCCGCGGCAGGTGGGCACCGTGGAACCATGCCCGAGCCCCGCAGCGGTCGCCACCCCGAGTCCGCGGCCCGATCCGAACCCGAGAGTCTCGCCGAACCTGCCGCCCATTCCGAGCCCGAGACTCATGCCGAACCTGCCGCCCATTCCGAGCCCGAGAGCCTCGCCGATACCGCGAGCCGTCCGGAAGCCGAGGCTCCGGCCGCGCAGGAACCGACGCGGTTCGCGGCCGACGTCGACTACAGCGGCCGGGCCGACGGTCATGACTATCAGGTCCGTGTGCGGCACCGCTTCCTCGACACCTCCTTCACGGTCACCATCGACGGCGTCGAGCACGACCCCAAGGCCGAGCAGAAGGCCGCCTCCGAAGGGAACCCGCAGGATGACGGCCTGGCGTTCCGACTGGAGGAGAACTTCACCGTCACCTACGCCACGGTGCGCCGCCCGGGCAAGGACGGTGAGCTCGCCGACGCCGAGGTGCTCGCCGTGCGCACCGCCGGCCTGGGCGGCGCCGGGGAGGTCGACGTCCGCAGCGGTCTCCAGCGGATCCCGCTCGCGCCCGAGGAGGGCAGCCCGTCGGCCGCCCGCGATCGTCGGCGCACCGCCCATCCCACGCGCTACGCCCTGCTCGCGGCACTGGCCAAGGCCGCCGGATTCCTGCTGCCGCTGCTCGGGATCGGGGCGCTGTTCAGCGGGTTCCTCCGACCGGCGATCGAATGGATCCTTGCCCGCATCCAGCCCGTGACCGACGCGATCGCCGCCTTCATCGCGCCGATCCGGGAGTGGATCGCCGATCTGCTGCGGCCTCTGGTGGAGCTTCGGGACCGGATCCTGGGCCCGGTGCAGGAATTTCTCTCGAACCTCCTCCGGCCCGTCCGCGACGGCCTGGCCTGGCTGCGCGAGCGGCTGTTGGGATGGATACCGGAGTTGGATCTGCCCGTCGACATCCCGGGCTGGGTGGCCGACATCGCCGTGCCGGTCATCGTGGTGCTCGTCGTCTTCGTCATCACCCGCCAGCGCCTGCGGGCGCGCGCGAAGCGGCTGCACGAGGCGCGCACCTCGGGAGGCTCGAGCCGGGCGCCGGCCGCTGAGGACCCTGGTGCGGCGCGCACGTCGGCCATGTCGAGCGAGGCTTCGACGTCGGACGATCCGGACGACGGCGACGGGCGGGGGAGCTGAGCGCCTGGACCGCCGTACTACTTCTCGGAGTCGGAGGTGTAGTCGAAGCCGGAACCGGCACCGGAACCGGAATCGGAGCTGGAATCGAAACCAGAGCTGGAGTCGGAACCGGTGCCGGAGTCCGGATCCGGTGCGGCGGACCCACACGCCGGGCTGCGCCGGCGGGCGTGATCGACGCGCTGGGTGCGCCGGATGTACACGGCCAGCGCGACCATGACGACGACGGTCGCCATTGCTGCCCACCAGCGGAGGCTTCCGGCCTCCGCGTCCGTCATGAGCACCGCGAAGACGAAGATCAGTGGGATCAGAGCGGCCAGCGCACGGATGGCTCGGACGTTGCGCCGGTGATCCTCCGGCTTCGTGCTCAGGGCGTTGTCACCGATCGCGATGTGAGGCAGGAAGGCGGCGGTGAGCGGGAGGATGACGAACACCGTCAGCGCCAGCGCGCCCAGCATTCCGAAGAGCAGGGCCATCAGCGCCGCCATCCCGACCCATCCCGGCAGCGGCACGTCGCGCGTGACGAAGCCGGCCCAGTCGATCGCCCCCAGCGGCCGGGCGGCGAACCCCCGCCACACCGGCGGCAGCAGCCCGACCAGGGCGCTCGGAAGCAGGACCACGCCGACCGTCACGAAGGGCAGCGTGAGCGCGCGGTACAGAGCCGCCAGGGTGATGCCGAGCTTTTCGTCCCGGCGCCACAGCGACTCGATCACCGCCCACAGCGGAGCGGGCACGGCGGACAGCGGCACGATCCACGCCACCCGGCCGGCCCGGTCGTCGTCGATGCCGCTCAGCGTGATCAGCACTGTGGCGCTCAGCGAGGCGAGTGCGCCGAGGAGCAGGAGGATCCCGGTCCCGGGGGAGACCAGCCTGCGCAGCATGCCGTCGGATGCGCGCGTGACCACCCGGGGACCTGTCGGCACGGCAGCGGACGCGCCCTCGTCCTCGGCGTGCTCGTTGGCAGTGGTGCCGTCTTCGTCCTCGACTGTGCGGTCCATCGCATCGGCGGAGCGGTCGGGCTCCTCCTGGACGGCGCTGCGCCGGTCACGAGCGTTGAGGACCAGCAGGAGGAGCGAGAGCACCGCGATGAGCACCGTGACCGTGACCAGGCCGAGGGCGATGAGGTACGGCAGGTCCGGCGGCAGCGGGATGCCCAGGCGAAGGCGGGGCAGGGCACTGTCGCGGATCCCGTGAGCCGCGGCGAGCGTCAGCACGAGGAACAGGGAGATCCCCGAGGCGACCAGGGCGCAGGCGGCGGGGACGGCGTCCACCGGACGCGAGCGGCGAGTGGCGCGGATCCACCCTGCCCCGTCGACGAGCACGTAGATCAGCAGCGGCAGCTGGACCGCGGCCGCCGCAACGTAGCCCAGCGGGCTCTGGTACGGGGCGTAGTAGGCGGCCAGCAGGGTGGCGACGGGGCACAGGATGGCCAGCGCCAGCCCCAGCACGATCCGCACGGCGGAGGTCGGCCGGGGGCGTACGTCCTCCTCGGACGGGGTGAGGGCGAACATGCTCGACATCTTTCCACCGACCGGTGCGCCGCGCTCTCTGCCCGCCCGGCCGTGGACGGATGGTCGCACGCCCGTCGCGGCCGCGGTTCCTCCCCAGGGGAGTGCTGTCCCCAACATGTGCACGACAGGCGGGGCCGTCGGTCGTCTCCATTAGCCTGTGGGGGTGGCCACCGCTCTGTACCGTCGTTACCGCCCGGAGTCCTTCGCCGAGGTGATCGGCCAGGACCACGTCACCACGCCCTTGCGGCGTGCGCTGCGCGCGGGCCGCATCGGTCACGCCTATCTGTTCTCGGGTCCGCGAGGCTGCGGCAAGACCACCTCGGCGCGTATCCTCGCCCGCTGCCTGAACTGCGCCGAGGGGCCGACGGATACGCCGTGCGGGCAGTGCGATTCCTGCCGTGACCTGGCCCGCGGCGGCTCCGGCAGTCTCGACGTGGTCGAGATCGACGCCGCCAGCCACGGTGGCGTGGACGACGCCCGCGAGCTGCGCGAGCGAGCGTCCTTCGCGCCGGTGCGCGATCGCTACAAGGTGTTCATCATCGATGAGGCCCACATGGTCACCTCCGCGGGCTTCAACGCGCTGCTCAAGCTCGTCGAGGAGCCTCCGGAGCACGTGAAGTTCGTCTTCGCGACCACCGAGCCGGACAAGGTCATCGGCACCATCCGCTCGCGCACCCACCACTACCCGTTCCGCCTGATCCCGCCGCAGGTGCTGGCTCCCTACCTCGACGAGGTCTGCGCGGCCGAGGGCGTGCAGGTCGGCGAGGGCGTGATGCCGCTGGTGGTGCGCGCCGGCGGAGGCTCGGCGCGTGACTCGCTCTCGGTGCTGGACCAGCTGATGGCCGGCGCCGGTGAGGACGGGCTCGACTTCCCCACCGCGATCGCGCTGCTGGGCTTCACCGACACCGCGCTGCTGGATACCGCCATCACCGCGGTCGCCCAGCGTGACGCCGCCTCCTTGTACGAGGCGGTCGAGCACGTCCTGGCCACCGGGCACGAGCCCCGCCGTTTCGTGGAGGACGTGCTCGAGCGGATGCGGGACCTGATCGTGCTGGCCGCCGTGCCGGATCGCGGCGCTGACCTGCTGCCGCAGGTCCCGGCGGACGAGCTCGAGCGCATGCGCACCCAGGCGGGGATGTTCGCGCCCGCGGACCTGTCCGTCTGCGGTGACCTCGTCCACGAGACGCTCTCGACCATGAGCGGGGCGACCTCACCGCGGCTGCACCTCGAACTGCTCGCCGCGCGGCTGGTGCTGCGCGACGAGCGGGCCGCTGCCCCCGCTCGAGCCGATGGGCAGGCACCGGCAGAGGGCCGCCCGGCCTCGGCCCCGCCCGGGCAGGGAGGCCAGGCCGCCGCAGGCCCGTCCGCCGGTCCGACGTCGGCCGCTCAGGGCTCGCAGCCGGCGCCGGCGGCATCCGGTGGCCGCGAAGAGGCTCGCCGGATCGCCCAGGAGAAGGTCGAAGCGGCCCGGCAGGCGCGCAGCGGCAACGCTCCCTCCCAGGCCGCCTCGTCGCAGTCGGCGGGGGAGCGGCCCGATTCCGCCGTCCCCGCACGGCAGCCGGCGCCCGGATCCGGGGAGCGGCAGAACGCTCCTGCAGCCCGCGAGGGCCAGGCCGCCGCACGGCCTGACGGCCGATCGGCGCCGGACGGATGGGACAGCACGCCCTCCCGACCGGCCCAGAGCGACCGCGACTCCGGGCCCTCGCGCCCTGCCCAGGGCGGTGGGGACGCCCAGCCGTCGCGCCCGGCACAGGATGGCTGGGACGCCCAGCTCTCGCGCCCGTCGCAGACGCCCGTGGAGCCTCGGACTGCCGCGCAGCAGGCCGCTCCACCGGCCGCGTCCTCCACGGCGGGGGCAGCGGCGAACTCTTCCGGCGTCGACGCGCAGGCTCAGGGCATCGTGGACGCGGCCACGGTGCGCGAGCACTGGTCGGCGATCCTCGACGAGCTCGCCCAGATCCGGCGCCCCAGCTGGGTGCTGGTCGCCCAGAACGCGCACGTCAATTCGATGAACGGCTCGACGCTGCTGGTCGGGTTCCGCACCGAGGGCCTGGTCGCGGCGTTCCGTCGAGGGACCGTCGCGCAGAACGTCGCCGACGCCGTCAGGCGCATCATCCGCGTCGAGGTCACGGTCGACGCGATCGTGGCCGAGGACCCGGGGCCCGGAGGTCCCGGTGACGGCGGCCCGGACGATGGCGGTCCCGATGACGGAGGCGGACGCGGGTCCGGTCCCGACGTTGACGGTGGCCCGGAGACCGGCATCGCGCGGTCCGTCCCGGCTGCCGCCGGGAACCGATGGGACCGGGGCCGCCCCGAGGCGTCGGCGGCTCCCGGTGCATCGGGCCAGGAACGTCCGGTCCCGTCCTGGGGCGAGGCCGCGCCCGCCATGGCGCCGCAGGGCAGCGCGCAGGGAAGAGGCCCGTCCTCCTCCGCACCCTGGGCCGCTGATCGCTCCGGTGCAGGGACGGCGCCCGCGCGCAGCCAGTCCTCACCCGCGGCCCCGCACGCCCGTCGCGAGGGCGGCACGATCACTGCGGAGCGCCCCGAGGACTTCCCTCCCGAGCCCGACGACCCGTATCCGCCCGATCCCGAGGATCTTCCGCCTCAGGACGTCGCACCGCACCGCGCCGATGCTGCTCCGCAGCAGAGCGCGCCCCCGCAGCGGGACCCGTCTGCACCTGCTCCCGAGTCGCCTGGGCCCTCCACCCGCTGGTCCGACGCTCTCGCGCCGGCACCGGCACCGGCACCGGGACCAGGACCGGCAGCCGACGTTCCGGGTGAGCCCGGAACCAGCGGCAGCGCCCAGCCCGAGCCAGGCCCTCGCGCCGAGCCCGGAGCAGGCCCTCGCGCCGAGCCGGAGACGGGCGTCCGCGCCGAGCCGGCGACCGAGATCCCCGTCGTGGAGGACGAAGGCCGCGACACCCTGCCTCCGGGCCAGCCCCGCACCTATGGACAGAACGCCCTGCGGCGGGCGATCGCCGAAGACCGAGTGGTCCATTCCCGCCCCGCCACCCGTGACACGCGCCCGTGGTCGGACGCACTGCCCTCCGACGCCGGAGCACACGAGGAGCCGGTGGCGCCTGCCGCCGACGACCCGGCAGTTCCCTCGCCCGGTGACGAGGAGCCGGCCGGGGCAGTCCCCGTCGAGAGGGCGATCCCGTCTGCGGGGCCCGTCGAGTCGCCGACGCCATCTGTGACGCCCTCGGAGCCGCCGGCGCCATCTGCGACGGACTCGCAGCCGCCGGCCGAGTCGGCATCTGCGCGGGCAGCCGCGTCATGGGGTGCCGCGGCGACGGTCAGCTCGGAGCCGAGCCCGGCCTCGGCGCCGGAACGCTCCGCGCCGTCGGAGTCGCCCGCAGCGCCGGAGGCCCAGGCTCCCGCCCCCGCCCGCACCGGAGCCGCCCTGGCCCGCGAAGCTGCGCTGGCCTCTCGCACGGCCGGTCTGCGCACACGCAGCGCCACCGCGGAGCCCGCTGAGGGCGCTTCGGCCCCCGTCGACCCCACCGGCGGCGCGTCCCGCGACGACGAGGACGCCGTGGTGGCCACGCGCAATGGCCGTGAGGTCATCGAAACGGTCCTCGGCGGCAAGATCATCGAGGTCATCGACGAGACCGACCGGTACTGAGCCGGCCGGCGGGAGCCACCGGGCCGCCCGTCAGCCCTCGCGCGGCTCCAGCAGACTGAACAGATCGGTGCGCAGCGTCGCCGGGTCCACCCCGGGCGAGGGCGGGCTCACGTAGAACTCCCAGAACGGGTAGGTCATCTGCTCCCGGCGATCGCCGACCTCCTCGGTGAACGCGCCCCAGCTCTCCGCCAGGCCGCCGTACCCACCGACATGACTGACCCAGGCCACGCGACCGGCCGGCAGCACCGAGGCAATGACCTCGTACCCGCTGGGCAGCGTGATGGGTGCCGGCAGCGGCTTGTCCACCGGGAAACCGACCTCGACGTCCGCCGTGGAGACCGGCGCCCGGTGGTGCAGCGCGAAGGCCGGCCCGATCGGGTGCACTCCTGCCTCCTCCAGCGCCGGGACCAGGTGCGAGAACGTGCCGTCCATGAGGGTCGACATCTCGTACATCGGGAAATCACGCTGAGAGACGACCGCGGTGGGGACCTCCGGGGCCTGGGTCACCTTGCACTCGGAGACCGGCTCGCTGGAGTCATAGGGATGCGGCAACGACGGCATCGTGCATGTCCTGTTCTCGCTGGCGACGCCCGCCGGATCTGCGGCGGGTGGGCACGACGGTACAACGCGCCGGTCATGATGCCCAGCGCCGCGACTCCGCCCGGTGCCCCCGGCTCACTTCGCCCGGTGCCCCCGGCGCACTCCGCCCGGTCGCCCCGGCTCACTCCGCCGCGCGGCGAACCCCCGCCAGATCCAGCGCCAGCTCGCAGAACATCGAGTTCGACCACGAGAACCACTCGCGGGTGAAGACCGTCGGATCATCGACGTGAACACCCTCGTGCATCATCCCCGTGCCACCGTCGGTGCGGATCAGCTGCTCGAGGATCCGCAGGCGCTCGCCGTCATCACCGCTGGTGAGACCTTCGACGGCCTTGCCGATCGGCCACACGTGGTCCTTGGGGGTATGCGGCGACCCGACGCCCTCCAGGAAAAGCCCCGCGAAGTAGTACGGGTTCGTCCGTGAGAGCACCGCGGCGCGGGTGGCGAGGTAGGTGGGGTCGTCCATCGCCACGCAGTCGAGGTACGGCAGCGCCAGCAGGCTGGGCACGTTCGCATCATCGAGGAACACGTGGTTGCCGCGGCCGTCGATCTCGTGCGCCCAGATCTTCTCGCCGTCCGGCCCCTCGACCAGCCCGTGCGCCGCCAGCGCCTCCCGGATCTCGGCGGCGAGCCGGCGTGCCTCCGCGGCATCCTCGGCCTCGCCGGCAACATGCTCGAGCAGCTCTGCGAGCCGCTCCAGAGCGAGCGCGAGGAAATGGTTGCCGGGGATGTTGTAGCCCAGCTCGCAGGCGTCATCGCTGGGACGGAACCCTGCCCACACCAGGCCGTTGGGCTCGGTGAGGGAGCCGCGCCCCTCGCGGGCGAGGGTGTCCTGGGCCGGAGCGCCGGGCCGGCGGAAGAAGTACTCGGAGCGCTCCTCATGATGCTGCTCGGTGCGCACCGTCGTCAGGATCGCGCGGGCGGCGGGCACGAAGTTCCCGTCGGCCCAGGAGGTGTCCCCGGTGGCCTTCCAGACCCGCCAGGCAAGGTCCGGCCCGTACGAGAGGGAATCCAGCTCGAACTTGCGCTCCCACGCCCAGGGGTTGTCGCGGTCCGTCTCGTCCTCGTCCCAGTGCGAGGCCGACGGGGTGCGGTTGAAGGCGTTGGCGTAGGGATCGATGACGAGGTACTGCCAGTGCCGGCGCAGCAGCCCGTTCAGCATCTCCACCAGCACGGCACGGTCCTGCGCGGAGCCGACCCCGGCCACGACCAGACGCAGCAGGGGGGTGAGCTGAGCGGCGGAATCGCGCAGCCACATCGCGGGGATGTCACCGGTGATGACGAAGGTGGTCCCGTCGTCCTCGCGGTGCACGGTGGTCTCGGCGGTGTTGCGCAGATAGGTGACCACCCGCCGGGCGATCTCCGTGGCCGGGGCGACGTCACCGAGACCGTCCAGGACTCGTTCATGGACGGCGTCGAGCAGGGCGTCGGGCAGCTGGGCCATGGTTCTCCTCGTCGGGGGTCGGTCCGGTCGCCAGGCTACCGATGTATGTCCCAGCGATGGACAAACATCTCGCGGTGAGGACGGCTCGCGTGAGGAGAGGCACGGCCGGAGGCGGGCGGCGACCGTCCTGGGGCGGCCCGTCAGCCGCACGAACTAGAGTTGAGGGCGTGTACGAAGGCATCGTTCAGGACCTCATCGACGAGCTCGGCAAGCTGCCGGGCATCGGCCCCAAGTCGGCGCAGCGGATCGCGTTCCATCTGCTGGACGCCGACGACGCCTCCGTGCGCCGCCTCGCCGACGTGCTGGTGACCGTCAAGGACACCGTCCGCTTCTGCGAGATCTGCGGGAACGTCTCGGCCGAGGAGAAGTGCCGCGTCTGCGCCGACCCGCGCCGCACCGACGAGGTGATCTGCGTGGTCGAGGAGTCCAAGGACATCGTCGCCATCGAACGCATCCGCGAGTTCAAGGGCCGTTATCACGTCCTCGGCGGCGCCATCGACCCCATCGGCGGCGTCGGCCCCGACGACCTGCGCATCACCCAGCTGATGAGCCGGCTGGGCTCGGGGGAGACGAAGGAGGTCATCCTCGCGCTGGATCCGAACATCGAGGGCGAGGCCACCGCCACATACCTCTCGCGTCTGCTCTCGCCGCTGGAGCTCTCCGTCTCGCGCCTGGCCTCCGGTCTCCCCGTCGGCGGGGACCTCGACTACGCCGACGAGATGACCCTCGGGCGCGCCTTCCTGGGCCGACGAGCCGTGTGAGAGCCCACCAGGAGCGCCGATGACGTCCCCGCACGACCGCCCTCTGCCTCCCCTGCTGGACCTGCCGCCCCCACGTGAGCTTCCGGACGAGAGCACGGACCTGGTCGCGCCCGGGGAGATCATCGCCGAGTCCAAGGGTGCCCTGGCCCGCCGCCTGCTGCGGATCTTCTGGGCTCCCGGCCTGGTCATCCTGGGGCTGTGGCTGGTGCTGGTGTTCTTGTACGTCGCCGGCGCCTCACCGGCGTACTGGCTGCTCAGCCTGCTGGTCGGCCTCGCCGAACCGGTGCTTCTGCGCTCGACCGTGAGCGAGCTCGGCTTCTCCGCGGGCGGCCTGTGGACGGGGTTCCTCGTGCTGCCGCTGGTGGGTGCCGCCCTGAGCCTGGCGACCGTGCCCCTGGCGCCGCTGGCCATCGCCGGGATGGATCCCCGCCGCCACCTCAGCGAGAGCGGCTTCCAGCGCGACGTGGCCACCCGGATCACGGCGGTGCTGCTGGCCCCGCCGATACTGGTGGTCGCGGCGCTGCCGCTCACGGTCATCCTCGGCCTGCCGCAGCCATGGTCGGGCCTCGGACCCGGCCAGCTGATGTCGCTCGCGCTCGCCGCCGGAGCGATCATGCTGGCCTGGATCTGCGTGCGTCCGCTGGTCAGCGCCCCGAAAGTACTGGACATCGACCCGGCCTCCTCGGTGGAGACCACCGCCCGCCTCGAGCGGGACCTCGAGCGCCGCCGGGCCGCGGCGAAGCGGGTGCTGGCCCAGGACCGCCGCCACCTCCCGCCGAACCCCGGCACCCGCGCCGCCTCCGCCGGGCTGCGACCGCGCGGCGCGCTGACAGCTCTGGCGCTGATCGCCCGGGCATGCGTGACCTGGCTGGGCCCCGCAGTGGTCGCGCTGAGCTGGGTGATCTTCGGGATCACCGACCTGGTGAGCACGATCAGCGGGATGACGCAGTCGGATCTGTCCCAGGTGTCCTCGCCGCTGGGCTGGCAGATGCTCGCCGCCGCCGTCCCTGCGCTCGGGCTGGTCCTCCTCGGCGTCGCTCTCGCCCCCGGCCTCGCCGCCCGGCTCAGCGAGAACCAGCGCGGCCTGGTCATCGACCAGCGCACCTACGCTTCCTGGGCTCATCGGGCCCGCGTGAACCCGTGGGAGGCGCGGGCGGTGTCCCTGACCGGCTGGATCAGCGCCGCCGCGGGGCTGGCCGGAGTGGCGCTGTTCGCGGCCGGGCTGATGCTGCTGCCCGGTGCGGCCACCCCCACCGCCTGGGTGTGGATCGTGTGCGACGCCCTGATCCTGGTGCCGCTGCTGGGCCTCGGTGCGGCCGCCGCGATGCGAGGCGGGCTGCGCGATGTGCTGTACGGCCCGGCCGGGAACTACACCCGCCGCGAGACCCCCTATTCCCTGGTCGCGCCCGAGATCGGCACGCGCACCCAGCACGCCCAGGACCCGGCCGTGCGGGCCGCGATGCGCAAGCGCCTGCAGGAGCAGGGCGGCCAGAACAGCCTGGCCATCTTCGACCTGGACGTGGCCGGGGAACGACTGTGGGTCGACGACAGCCAGCCCGGCGCGAAGGACACCGCCGTGCGCGAGGCCGACCTCGCCCGTGGCCTGCTGCCCGACTTCGGCGCGGAGGGCTCCCCGCTGACCAGCGGCGGGGCCGGCTCCGGCGTCGACGGGAGCGGCCCGGGGGCCGACGGCTCCGGCCGTGGGAACCGGCCGGCCCACGGGCCGGGAGCGCACCGGATCCCCGATTCGGTCCCCGGCCTGCGAGAGGACTGAGCCTGCGCGAGAACTGAGGTGCGCGCGGACTGAGGTGCGCGAGGGCTGAGCCTGCGCGATGGCTGAGGGTGCGAGGCCGGGACCTGCGCGAGGACCGAGGGCCCCGCGGGCAGCCGCGCGGGCCGGGCTCAGGCGATGCGGGTGCCCTTGCCGAGGCGCGTGATCGGTATCGCCAGACGCCAGGTCGACACCGCCAGCGCCGCGGCCGCGACGAGCAGCCACAGGGCCGCGCCCATGGGCCACAGCGGACGGTTCGGCGGCTCGCCCAGATCGGTGGGGTAGCCCTCGGCGGAGGGGTCACAGTGATTGTGGTTCGCCGGATGAGTCGGGGTCGCCGAGGTCCGCATCCCTGCCTTGATCAGCTGCAGGGCGTCGACGTCCTCATCGGACCTCCAGGCCGCGTTCGGATTCACCCTGGGCGATGCCTCCGCCAGCAGCACCACCGGGTTGCCCCACATCAGCGGCTGGGTGAGGTCGAGTCGGACGATGTCCTGGGTGTCCTGCTCGCGGACGCAGACCGGTTCGCCGGTGCTCTCGCCGGCGCTGTACTGGTAGTCCATGTGGTAGGTCGTGACCTCCCGCTCCTGGACCAGGAAGATGGCGGAGACGCCCCACACGATCGGCAGCACGGCGGTCACGCCGAACACGATCACGTAGGCGAGCACGACCGAGCCCAGCTGCCGGTTCGTCAGCGCCGAGAGTCCCAGCCCCAGCGCGGTCACGCACAGCGTCAACCCCGCGATCACGATCACGAGGCGCAGCATGTACAGCGGGCCCACCCCGCCCAGCAGCGCCATCGGCACCACCGACGGCAGCGCCAGGACCAGGAACGCCAGGCCCGTCAGCCAGCCCGCCAGCAGCTTGCCCAAGACGATCTCCAGCGGGCTCAGCAGGCTGGCCTGCAGCGTCGCGAGGGTCCCGGCGGTGCGGTCGCCGTTGATGGAACCGGCTGACAGTGCGGGGACCACCAGCAGCATCGCGAACATCACCAGCATGATCTGCAGGCTGAAGACGACCGCGGCGATCGGTTCGATGGAACTCCACTGCGAGGAGTACATGGTCGGCGCCAGGGCGAGCACGCCGATGCCGATGAGCGCCAGAGTCCACACGCCGAGCGCGACGTACCAGCGCACGGAGCGGATCCGCTGACGCAGCTCGAGCGAGGTCACCAGCCACAGGCCGCGCGGGCGCAGCGACAGCGTGCCGTTGAGCGGCCGGGTCATCACAGGGCTCCTTCGCGCTGGGCGGCGTCCGAGGCGAGGTAGGCGGCCTCGAGGCGCCCGGTGGCCGGCCCGAAGGACAGCACCTGCGCACGGGCACCGGTGAGATCGGCCAGCAGGCGCGCGGCCGTCGCGTCGTCGGGCAGCTGGACGATCGCCTCGGTGTGCCCGGAGGAGCTGCGGTCGGGGCCGACGATCTCGCCGTGGCGCACGCCGAGCCGGCGCAGTGCGTGCTCCAGGGCGCGCTGGTCGAGGGAACAGACGCGCCACGGGCGGGGCCGGTCGGCCAGGTCCCGCACGCTGCTGGCGTCGATCACGCGACCGGAGTCCATGAAGACGACGTGGTCGGCCATCTCCTCGAGCTCGGTGAGGATGTGACTGGAGACGAGCACCGTCGCACCGTCGGCCGCGAGGGACCGCACCACGCGCAGCAGCCGGCGCCGGGAGGCCGGATCCAGGCCGGAGGCCGGTTCGTCGAGGATCAGGACGCTCGGTTCGTGGACCAGGGCCCGGGCCAGGCCCAGGCGCTGCTTCTGCCCGCGGGAGAGGACGTGCGCGGGCTGGCTGGCCAGAGACGCGAGATCCAGCAGCCGCAACAGCTCGTCGACCCGCCGGCGCAGGCGCTCGGTGGGCAGGAAGTACGCCCGTCCCATCACCTCGAGCACCTCGCCCACACGCAGCGAATCCCAGGCGCCGAACTGATCGGGCATCCAGCCCACGCGCTCACGCACGGCGGGGGAGTCGGCCGACGGGTCGATGCCGTCGACCAGCACGCGCCCGGCATCCGGGGACAGCAGCGAGGCGAGCATCAGCATCAGCGTCGACTTGCCGCAGCCGTTGGGGCCGACGAGCGCCGTCACCGCCCCGCGCGGCGCCGTGAAGGACAGGTCGTGCACGGCCTGCACGTTGCCGAAGGCCCGGCTGACGTGCTCGGCGACGATGCCCGGGCCGCTGGGCACCTCGGGAACGCCGGATGGGGCGGGCGCGGTTGCCCCGGTCGGCGGGGACGTGTTCTCCGTCATGAGCACAGCGTCGCATGCAGCGGCGCGCCGACCAGCTCCGTGGAGGGCACGTTGTGGACACAACCCGTAGAAGGATCGTGAAGAGCCCTATGAACAGGGACGTGAGCCGGCGAGCGGATCAGTCGGGGGCGGGCCGCCGGCCACGATCGCGGATCGGGGCCTCATTCCGCCATGGCGGCGTTGCCCTCCTCCTGGGCCTGGGGGATGCCCTCCTCGGCGGTCAGGCGGCCGATGAAGACCTCCTGGAACGTCGGCATCGCGGCCTCGAGGCCGGCGTTGGCACGGGTGCCGGTATCGGCCTCGGCCGGGTTCTTGGCGGCCTCGACGAAGACGCTGACGTCCACGCCCTTGTCCTTCCAGAACGAGATGAAGGCGTCCTGCGCGTCGACGTGGCCGGGGAAGGAGACGCCCTTCTCGGCCAGCGGCATCTGTCCGTCGACGCTTCCCAGCCAGGTCAGCAGCTTCGCGATGCCCTCCTGCTGGTCGTCGTCGGCCTTGGCGTTGCCCACCGCGACCACGCCGTGGACCAGGGACTTCGCGCCGGCGGGGCCAGCGACCGGTGCGGCCAGGGCCCACTCGAAGGAGTCACCGACCCCGTCGGCGATGTTGGTGAGGTTGTAGGGGCCGGACTGGAACAGGCCGAGCTTGCCCTGAGTGAACAGATCGCGGGTGAAGTCGCCGTTCTCGTTGGTGTCGGCGGCGCTCGGGGCGATCTGGTCGACGTTGATGAGGTCGGCCATGTACTGGAAGGCCTCGATGCCCTCGGGGGAGGCGAAGGTGTACTTGTCGTCCTTCTGCCACTGCGCGCCGTTGGAGGCCAGCATCGGGCCGATGATCGCCTGTCGGTCGGCCTGGGAGTTGAACCCGAACTGCGCGCGGGAGTCGACGTCGAAACCCTCGTCCCCGGGATGGCGTCCCTCGCCGTCGACGGTGAGGGCCTTGCCGGCATCGCGCAGGGGATCGCTCTCGGCCGAGGGGTCGAAGCTCAGATTCGCGGGGTCCACGCCCGCGGCCTCGACCAGACCCTTGTTGTAGAACAGCGCGATCGAGTCCCAGATCTGCGGGACGCCCCAGAGCCCGCCGTCGCGGCTGTAGAGATCCACGACGCTCGGCTCCCACTGCGAGGCCCCGTCGGGCACGACCTCATTGATGTCCAGCAGGTCCTCGGAGTCCTTGTACTGGATGTAGTTCGCGGAGTTCATCCAGTACACGTCGGCCGCATCGCCGCTGGCGACGTCGAGGGGCAGGCGGGTCCAGTAGTCGTCCCAGGGGACGATGTCGATCTCGACGTTCCAGCCCTCCTGCTCGGTGAAGGCCTTGAAGGATTCCTCGTAGGCCGCGGCGGCGTTCTCGTCCCACAGCCGGAAGGTCAGCGTGCCGTTGCCGCCGCCATCGCCGCTGCCCCCGTCGTCACTCGAGGGGGAGCAGGCGGCCGCGGTCCCGAGCAGGCCGGCGGCGGTGAAGGTCGAGAGCAGGGTGCGGCGGGTCAGCATGGGGAAGGTCCTTCCGGGGCCTGGGAACAGCGCGGAGCAGTCCCCATTATCGCGCGGGGACAGCGGGGCGGTCGGATCTGTGGCGGTGTATGTCGCGGGGTCAGGGGAGGGCTGGCGCGAGGATGCGGGGTCGGGGGAGGGCTGGCACGAACATGTAGCTCAGCGGCACGCGACCCCCGTATACGGAGGGCAGATGCTCCTCTGCTACAGGTTCGTGCCAACGCCACCCGGCTACCCCAGCCCGCCCGCCGCCCGCGGACCACTCCGGCCAGCCCAGTCGGCCCTCAGCGCAGGGTGGTCTCGCCGACCGAGCGGGTGATCTGCTTCTGGAACACGACCATGAGGATCACCAGCGGGAGCATCGCCAGGGTCGTCCCGGCCATCACCAGGGTCCAGTTGTTGTTGTACTGCGACTGCAGCGCGGAGGTCGCCACGGTGATGGTGCGCCACTCGGGGCCGGAGGTGATCACCATCGGCCACATGAAGTTGTTCCAGTGGGTCACCACGGTGATCAGGATCAGGGTCACGATGATCGGCCGGTTCAGCGGGACCACCAGGTGCCACAGCAGGCGCAGGGTGCCGGCGCCGTCGATGCGCATGGCGTCCATCAGTTCGGTCGGGACGCCGCGGAAGTTCTCCCGCAGCAGGAAGATCGCGTACGGAGAGCCGAGCACGAACGGCAGCACCAGCGCCCAGAACGTGTTGCGCAGCCCGGCTTCGCTCATCATCAGGTACAGCGGCACCACCACGACCACCTGCGGCACCATCAGCGTGGCCACGTATACCCAGAAGAGCAGGTCACGGCCGGGAAAGCGCAGCAGCGCGAAGGCGTAGGCGGCCAGCACCGAGAACACCATCTGCCCGGCCAGGATCACCGCGACCATCTGCACCGTGACCACCACGGGGGTCACGAACCCGTCGGAGGAGGTGAACAGGCCCACGAAGTTCTCCAGCGTCGGCGGGGCCGGGATGCTCAGCGGCCCCTGCTGGGCGAACTGCTGGGTGGAGGTGAAGGCCGTCATCACCGAGACCAGGAACGGGCCGAGGGTGAGGACGGCCGCGAGGGCGAGCACCAGGTAGGTGCCCGCGTAGCTCAGGGCGCGTCGTGTGTGCATGGTCTCCTCCCCTCAGCTCATGTCGTAGGTGATGCGGCGGGCGAAGTAGCGCTGCTGGATGAGGGTGATGATCACCAGCAGCACGAACAGGATCACGGCGACCGCACTGGCCCGGCCCAGCCGGGAGGCGCCGAAGCCCTCGTTGTACACCAGCGAGGCGATCACCTCGGTGCGGTGCTGGGGCCCACCGCCGGTGAGGGCGAAGACCATGTCGAACACCTGGAAGCTGGCGACGACCTGGGTTACGGCCAGGAAGAACGTCGTCGGCCGCAGCAGCGGGATCGTCATGTGCCACATCGAGGCCCAGGGACCGGCGCCGTCGAGCCGGGCGGCCTCGAAGATCGAGGTGGGGATGCGCGAGAGCCCGGCTTGGAAGAACAGCGAGATGTAGCCGACGTTCTGCCAGATCGACACGAACGCCACCGCGGGCAGGGCCAGGCTCGGGTCCGTCAGCCACTCGATGCGCATGCCCAGGATCTGGTTCGCGGCGCCGACAGAGGGCTGGAAGATCCATTTCCACACCACGCCCAGGGCCAGCGGCGCGCACACCCAGGGGATCACCACGATCACCCGCACCACGGCAGATCCCGGCACGGCTCTGACCAGCTGCGAGGCCAGCGCCAGGCCCAGCGCCATCGAGACCGGCACGGAGATCAGCGTGAACAGTGCCGTGACGATGAGGGAGTTGGCCAGGGCGCCGCTGCTGAGCAGCGTCGAGTAGTTCTGGAGGCCGACGAAGTCCCGGGTGCCCAGCAGGTCCCAGCGGAACAGGGAGACCACGAAGGCCAGGACGACGGGCAGGATCAGGAAGGCGGTCACGCCGATCAGGCTCGGCGCGATCAGCAGCCACCCCAGCAGGGGCCGACGAGCGTTCACCGAGCCCCCTCGCGAGAAGCTGTGCTGTCCACGATCACCGGGACAACTTATTACAGCTGGCCTCGGCGGTGGGGAGGGGCAGTCTCGAGCGCCCCCGACGGTTCGACGCGCGGTGTCGCCGCGCCCGTTCCCCCGGAACGTTGCAGCGCTGACACGTTGCGGGGGAATGGGAGCCGTGTCGGCGCGCTCGTCCTGGTGCTGGCACGCGCCCGCCGTGCTGGCACGCGCCCGCCGTGCTGGCACGCCCCGCCGTGTCGGCGCGCTCGCCATGATGCGCCTCTGACACCGAGGTTCGCGGCCTGATCCGCGGCGCGGCCCTCGATTAGGCTTCCCCCATGAGCTCAGCGACGGACACCGAGGCCTCCAGCGGCGCCGACCAGGGCGGGATTGACCAGCGGCACGGCGTTCCGGGCAGCGCTGAACAGGGCAGCACCGAACACGGCATCACTGCCCAGGGTCGCGTCGGGCAGGACAGTCTCGACCGGGCCGGTCGCGACCCGCACGCCTCGATCTACGACCACGGCTTCGTGCGCGTGGCCGCCGTGACCCTGCCCGTCGCGCTCGCCGATCCCGCGACCAACGCCGAGCGGCACCTCGAAGTGCTCCGCGATCTGCGCGACCAGCAGGTCGGCCTGGCCGTGTTCCCGGAGCTCTCGCTGAGCGGCTACTCCCTCGATGACCTGGTGATGCAGGAGCCGCTGCTCGATGCCGTCGAGGACGCGGTCGCCACCCTGGTCGAGGCCAGCCGCGAGCTGCTGCCGATCATCGTCGTCGGCGCCCCGCTGCGCCTGCCCCACCGCAGCCGGATCTTCAACGCCGCGATCACCATCCACCGGGGGGAGATCCTCGGCGTCACCGCCAAGCAGTACCTGCCCACCTACCGCGAGTTCTACGAGCGCCGCTGGTACGCCGCAGGCGATGACGTTCCCGCGGGAACGCTGCGGATCGGCGGCCATGACGCCGTCATCTCCCAGCGCCAGATCATCCCGGTGCCCGACGTGCCGGGCCTGAACCTGTTCGTCGAGATCTGCGAGGACATGTGGGTGCCGATCCCGCCGTCGGCCGAGGCCGCGCTCGCCGGTGCCACGGTGCTGGTGAACCTCTCAAGCTCCCCGATCACCATCGGACGGGCCGACGAGCGCAAGCTGCTGGCCCGCTCCGCCTCCGACCGCTGCCAGGCCGCCTACATCTACGCCGCCGCCGGCGAGGGCGAATCGACCACGGACCTGGCCTGGGACGGGCAGACGTTCGTGTACGAATGCGGTGATCTGCTGGGGGAGTCCCAGCGGTTCCCGCAGGGCCCGCGCGCCACCGTCGTCGACGTCGACCTCGAGCACATCGTCGCCGAGCGCCGGCGCCAGAACACCTTCGACGACAACCGCCGCAACCTCGCCGAGCGCATCGACCACTACACCTACGGGCCGGAGACGTACCTCTTCGGGGGCGCTCCGGCCGACGGGGCGCCCCCCGACGAGCTCGGCAGCGCCGACGGGGCGGGCGCCGACGGGGCGGGCCCCGACGAGCTCGGCAGCGCCGACGGGGCGGGCTCGCCATCGCCCGCTGCGGCCCCCGCGACCGGCCCTCTGCGTCGGCCGCACCGGCGCTTCCCCTTCGTGCCCGACGACCCGGCCCGCCTGGCCCAGGACTGCTACGAGGCCTACAACATCCAGGTCGCGGGGCTGGTTCGTCGGCTCAGCGCGATCGGCGGGGACAAGCCCGGCGGCACGCGTCCTGTCATCGGGGTCTCCGGTGGCCTGGACTCCACGCACGCGCTGATCGTGTGCGCGCAGGCCATGGACCGCCTGGGCCGCGACCGCTCCGAGATCCTGGCGTACACGATGCCCGGCTTCGCCACCGGAGAGACGACACGCTCCAACGCCGAGCTGCTCTCGACGGCGATCGGCGCGAGCTTCGAGACCATCGACATCCGGCCGGCCTGCACCCAGATGCTGCAGGACATGGGCCATCCCTTCGGCCGGGGCGAGGAGGTCTACGACGTCACCTTCGAGAACGTCCAGGCCGGCATGCGCTACGACTACCTCTTCCGCCTGGCCAACCATCACGGCGGCATCGTCGTCGGCACCGGCGACCTCTCCGAGCTGGCGCTGGGCTGGGCGACCTACGGGGTGGGCGACCAGATGTCCCACTACGGCGTCAACGCCGGCGTGCCCAAGACGCTGATCCAGCACCTGATCCGCTGGGTGATCTCCGAGGGACTGTTCGACCAGTCGACCGCGGATCTCTTGCAGGCGGTCCTGGACACCGAGATCACCCCGGAGCTGATCCCCACCCGCGAAGGGGAGGAGGCGCAGACCACCGAGGGCTCGATCGGGCCCTACGCGCTGCACGACTTCGCGCTCTACCACCTGCTGCGCCGCGGCTACGGGCCGGCGAAGATCGCCTACCTCGCCCATCAGATGTGGGGTGACGCCGAGGCCGGGGAGTGGCCCGCCGGATACGCCGAGGCGGACAAGCGCGCCTACTCCCGCGACGAGATCAAGCACTGGCTGACCGTGTTCACACGCCGCTTCTTCGCCAACCAGTTCAAGCGCTCCGCCGTGCCCAACGCGCCGAAGGTCCTCGCCGGCGGCTCCCTGTCCCCGCGCGGCGACTGGCGGATGCCCTCGGACGTCACTGCGAAGGCCTGGCTCGCCGAGATCGAGCGGGAGGTGCCCGGGGACGCCTGAGCGGCGGCGCCCCGGCCTGCTGCCCGGCCTCTCGACTCAGCCCCGCGGCCGGGGCGGCGAGACCAGCCGCACCGGCCGGCCCTCGGCGTCCACCTCGGGCTCGTAGGGCACGTCGCCGACCGCGGCCTGCTCCACCCGCAGTCGCTCCTCCAGCCGGGCGCGCACGGTCGAGTACGCCGGATCCTCGGCCACGTTGCGCAGCTCCTCGGGATCCTCCTGCAGGTCATACAGCTCCCAATACGGCGGGAACAGGTTGCGGCGGGTGCCGGGCAGCCCGAGCCCGTCGTTGTAGAACCGGATCAGTTTGTAGCGCCGGGTGCGGATCCCGTAGTGCGCCAGAGCCCCGTGGATTCCGTCGTCGTTCTCCCAGTAGCGGTAGTAGAAGGCGGGATCCTCCTGCGGGGGCAGCTCGTCGCGCAGCGCCTCGAAGAAGCTGGTGCCCTGCATGCCGGGGTGCGGCTCCACGCCTGCGGCGGCGAGGAAGGTGCGGGCGTAGTCCACGTTGGTGACGATCTCCTGGCTGCGCCGGCCGGCGGCCAGCTGCCGCGGATAGCTGAGGATCAGCGGCATCCGGATGGACTCGTCGTACATGAAGCGCTTGTCGAACCACCCGTGGTCGCCGAGGAAGAACCCCTGGTCGGACGCGTACGCGTACAAGGTGTCGTCGAACAGGCCGCGCTCGTCGAGCGCAGCGGTGAGCCGGCCGACGTTGTCATCGATCGAGGCGACGCACTCGAGGTAGTCCTGCATGTACCGCTGGTACTTCCACACGGCGAGCTGCTCGTGGTCGAGCCCCTCGGGCGGGTACCGCTTGAGGTCCTCGAGGGTGAGGTGGTCGGCGATGCGCATGGCCGCGCG
Source organism: Brachybacterium sp. SYSU DS0246 (assembly GCF_059391765.1). NCBI lineage: Bacteria > Bacillati > Actinomycetota > Actinomycetes > Micrococcales > Dermabacteraceae > Brachybacterium > Brachybacterium sp. SYSU DS0246. Next base: position 145,340 of record NZ_JBZXYT010000001.1, read on the forward strand.
GTGGGCGGCCTCCCCGCGGGTGGCGTAGTCGTCGTGGAAGGTCGACGGCAGGGGGATCGGGTCGGCGTACAGGCCGCGATGGGCCTCGTCGGGCTCCCACGGTCGGTGCGGGGCCTTGTGGTGGACGAGCAGGCACCAGGGCTCGCCCGGCGCCTCGGCCTCCCAGTCCCCGATCCACTCCAGCGCCAGATCGGTGATGACGTCGGTCGTGTACCCGGTGCGCTGGACGTCCCCGTGGGCGGTGCGGAAGACGGGGTCGAAGTACTCGCCCTGGTCGTGGAGGATCTCCCAGCGGTCGAAGGCGCGCGGGGCATGCTCGGGGCCCTCGCCCAGATGCCACTTGCCGACGATCCCGGTGCGGTACCCCTCCTCGTGCAGGCGCGAGACGAAGGTGGGCAGCGAGGAATCCATCGGCGTGGACAGCGTGGTCACGCCGTTGACGTGGCTATGGGTTCCGGTGAGGATCGACGCGCGGCTCGGGGTGCAGATGGAATTGGTGCAGAAGCAGTCCTCCATCACCCAGCCGCGCTCGGCGAGCTCATCCAGGTGCGGGGTGCGATTGACGACGGACCCGTAGGCACCGATGGCGTGGGCGGCATGGTCGTCGGTGAGGACCATGAGGATGTTGGGACGGCGGGCAGGTGCGGGCGCGGCCGACGGGGAGGGCGCGGCCGACGAGGGCGCGGGATGCGGATCTGCTGCGGGTGTCATGGCGACTCTCCGGATCGGAATCGGGATCGGGGGACGGTCGGGTCAGGAGTCCTCGACGCTCAGCTCGCCGGCGCGCGCGACCTCGCCGTACCAGCGGGCGCTGGGCTTGATCTCGCGTTCGAAGGTGTCGGGATCCCAGCTGAGCAGACCGAAGGTGGGGCGGAACCCGCTGGCCCACTCGTAGTTGTCCAGCAGCGACCAGTACTGGTAGCCGCGCACGTCGATGCCGTCCTCGATCGTGCGGTGGATTCCCTCCAGGGCACCCTGGACGTAGGCGCGGCGGCGCGTGTCGTCGGCGGTGGCGATGCCGTTCTCCGTGATCATGATCGGCACGTTGCCGCTGAGCTCCCAGGCGCTGCGGATTCCCAGCTCCGAGGCGGGCGGGAAGAACTCCCAACCGGTCAGCGTGGTCTCGACGCCCTCGGCCACCGGGATCGGGCCGTCGGGTCCGATGAAGGTGCGGGTATAGGCCTGCACGCCCAGGAAGTCGTCCCCGGCGGAGTTCTCGAGGTACCAGAAGTCGCGCGGGTAGCCGTACTCCTGGAGCTTCTCCTGGCTGCCCTCCTCGCCCGTGGCATGGAAGGCCTGTGTGGCCACGGTCCAGCCCGAGAGGATGTCGCCGCGGCCCGAGAGCACCTCGCGGGATGCCCGGTGGGAGGCCAGCAACTGGTCGGCGACGTGGAGGTCGGGGAAGGCGAGGCCGTGGGCGACGAGGTTCTCGGCCTTCTCGCCGCCGGCGAGCATCGCGGCGATGTTGGGCTCGTTGATCGTGCACACGTAGCGCACGTCGTCCAGGATCGGCAGCACCGTCTCGGTGTAGCGGGCGAACAGATCGGGGGCGTCGTCGGCCCGCCAGAACCCGTCGCGGTCGAACCACCGCGGCACCGTGAAGTGCATCAGGGTCACGATCGGCTCGACGCCGTGCTCGAGGCAGGTGTCGATCATGCGGCGGTAGTGGGCCAGCTCCGCCTTGGAGACGACGCCGCGCTCGGGCTCGATGCGCGCCCATTCGATGCTGAAGCGGTAGGAGTTCAGCCCCAGCTCGGCGAGGATGCGGATGTCCTCCTCGAACCGGTGGTAGCTGTCGGCCGCGTCACCGCTGGGCTCGACGACGTGGGTGTCCGGGCGGTGCTCCATCTCCCACCAGTTCGAATTGATGTTGTTGCCCTCGATCTGGTGAGCGGCGGTGGCGGCGCCCCAGAGGAAGCCGTCGGGGAAGCGGAGCGTGGACATGGGTCTCCTGTCGTGGGTGTCGGGGTCGCTCAGGCGCCGTGGACGCGCCCGGGGTTGGGGATCGCGTCGAGCAGACGGATCGTGTACTCGTCGCGCGGCTGCCGCATCACCTGCGCGGTGGGGCCCTGCTCGACCACCCGGCCCTCGTGCAGCACGAGGATGTCGTCGGTGATCAGACGGGCGCTGAGCAGGTCGTGCGTGATGTACAGCAGCGACATGCCAGTGCGCTCGCGCAGGTCGCGCAGCAGCGCGAGCACACCGGCCCGCAGGGAGACGTCGAGCATCGAGACGGGCTCGTCGGCGATGATCACCTGCGGGTCCGCGGCCAGCGCCCGGGCGATCACCACACGCTGGCGCTGCCCGCCCGAGAGCTGATGGGGGAGCTTCTTCGCGTACTGCTCGACCGGCGTGAGGCCGACGGTCTCCAGCAGCTCGAACACGCGCCGGCGGGCGCCGTCGCGATGGACGTCGGTGAGGTTGGCGATCGCCCTGCTGAGGGTGTACTCGACCGTGTTCAGCGGGTTCAGGGCCGAATACGGATCCTGGAACACCATCTGCACGGTGCGCCGCAGATCCCGCAGCCCGCCCCGGCGCAGCGCACCGACGTCGACCGGTCCCAGCTGGATGCTGCCCTCGGTGGGCTTCTCGACCCCGGTGATCATTCTCGCCAGCGTCGACTTCCCGCTGCCGGACTGCCCGACCAGCGCGGTGGCCCCGCCCGGGGCGAGCGTGAAGCTGACGTCGTCGACCGCGAGTACGGGCGCGGCGCGGCGCCGGGGCGGGGCGTAGCGCTTGGTCACGCCCTGGACGCGGAGCTCGGGGCCGTCAGGGACGGCCAGGCCCGAACGGCGTGCGGAGCCGGCGACGCCCGGTGCCGGCCCGTCGGCCGTCGATCCGGGATGCGGCGGCGGGGCCGACGGGTGGTGCTCGGTCGACGGATGATGCTCGGCCGACGGGCCATTCCCGGCCGGCGGCACCTCACCGTGCGGGGAGGTGGCGCGCAGCTCGGGCGCCTCGAACCCGGGCAGCGAGACGTGCTCGGCGCGGGGATCGGCGAAGTGGCTCAGCAGCATCTGGGTGTACTCGTGCTGCGGCCGGTGGAGGATCTCGGCGCTGGGGGCGTCCTCGACGATGCAGCCGTCGTGCATGACCAGCACGCGGTGCGCTGACTCGAGCACCACGCCCAGGTCGTGGCTGATGAGGATGGCGGTGAAGCCCTCCTCGGCCTGCAGCGCCCGGATCGTGTCCATCACCGCGTGCTGGACCAGGACGTCCAGCGCGGTGGTGGGCTCGTCGAAGACCATCAGCTGCGGCTCCAGTGAGAGGGCGAGCGCGATGGTGATGCGCTGGCGCATGCCGCCGGAGAGCTCGAAGGGGTACCGGTCCAGCACCTCCGGGCCCAGGGACACCCGGCCCACGAGCTCCTCGGCCCGCTGGTCGCGGCGGCCGCTGGCGACATGCCCGTGGGCGGCGAAGATGTCGTGGAAGTGCTTGCGGATCGTCCGCACCGGGTTCAGCGTGTTCATCCCGGCCTGCAGCACCATCGCGAAGCCGCCCTGGCGCTGTGTGCGCAGGGCCTCCTGGCTCATGTGGGCGATGTCGACCTCGCCGAACATCACCCGCCCGCTCTCGATACGGGCAGGCGGCTTGGCCAGTGCCGTCAGCGCGAAGCCCAGGGTGGACTTGCCGGAGCCGGATTCGCCTACCAGGCCGATGAACTCCCCGCGGCCGACGTCGAACGAGACGTCCTTGACCGCATGGGTGGGGCGTGCCCCCACCGGTTCGTAGACGACGGAGAGGTTCTGGACGCTGAGCAGGGGTTCGACTTCTGCCGTGGTGTGCTGCGTCGTGATCGGAGCGGTGCTCATCGCCCGGTGCTCCCTTCCCGCAGACGGGGATTGCTGATCCCGTCGATGCCGAAGTTGATGAGGGTCAGGGAGGTGGCCAGCAGGGCGATGCACAGGCCCGGGGCGAACAGCAGCGCCCACTGACCGGTCAGCATGGCGTTGGAGTTCTGGGCCCAATAGATCATCGTGCCCCAGCTGACCACCGTGGAATCGCCCAGCCCGAGGTACTCGAGCCCGGCCTCGGCGAGGATCGCGGCGGTGGCGGAGCCGAAGAAGCCGCCGGCGATGATGGAGGTCATGTTCGGGAGGATCTCGCGGAAGATGATCCGCGGCGCCCGCTCGCCGGAGAACCGGGCAGATTCCACGAAGTCGCGGCTGCGAAGGGTGCGTGTCTGGCTGCGCAGCACGCGGGCTCCCCACGCCCAGCCGGTGACGGCGATGACCACGATGATCACGGAGATGCCGCCGTTGCTGAGATACGTGGCGACGACGATCATCAGCGGCAGGCCGGGGATGACGAGGAACAGGTTGACGATGAAGTTGACGACGTCGGCCAGGATCCCGCGCATGTATCCCCAGGTGAGGCCGATGATCACGGAGATCACCGTGGAGATGCCGCCGGCCCCGAAGCCCACCAGGAGGGAGATCCGGGCGCCGTAGATGACCTGACTGAGCACGTCCTCCCCGGCGGCCGTGGTGCCCAGCCAGTGCTGGGCGGAGGCGTCGAGGTTGCGCTCGAAGGTGTTGTCCTTGGGGTCGTAGGGTGCCAGCAGCGGCGCCAGCACGGCCAGCACCACGAAGATGCCCAGGATGATCAGGCCGATGCGGGCCTTGCGGTTGCCCCAGATGGTGCGCAGTCCGCCAACGAGGGCCGCCAGGGCGGGGTGGCGCTGCGCGGTGGCGTCGGCCGCAGCGGCGGATCCGGGGTCGCCGGGAGCCCCGTGGTCGCCGGCTGGTCCGGGGCGGCCGACGGGGCTCGGGCTCCCGTCGGGCCCGGGACGGCCGGCGGGGCTGGTTCCCGCGGGACTGCTGGCCCCGACGGGACCGGCCATCCCAGGAGCGTCCTCGCCCCCGGGATTCGATGGGGTGCGGTCGGTGGGTGCGTTCATCGCCTCGTCCTCGGGTCGAGAATGCCGTACAGGATGTCCACGAGCAGGTTCGCCACCAGCACGCTGACCGTGATCATCAGGAAGATCGCCTGCATCAGCGGGTAGTCCTGGCCGGTCACCGCGTTGAACAGGAGGAACCCGATCCCCGGGTAGCCGAAGACCTGCTCGACGAGGATCGAGCCGCCCACGACACCGCCCAGGGCCATGCCGAAGCCGGTCAGGTTCGGCAGGATCGCGTTGCGCGCCGCGTACTTCAGCGCCACCGTGCGCCCGGGGATGCCGTTGGCCTCCGCGAAGGTCACGTGGTCCTCGCCGAGGGTGGTGATCATGGCGTTGCGCATGCCGATGATCCAAGCGCCCAGCGACGTGATCAGCATCGTGAAGGCCGGCAGCGCCGCGTGGTAGATCGCATCGAGCACGAACTCCAGGGACAGTCCCGGCACGGTGGTGGCGGAGTACGCCCCGAAGGTGGGGAACAGGTGCAGCACGTATCCCAGCAGGAACAGCAGCAGCAGCGCGGTCCAGAAGTAGGGGAAGGTGTTGATGAAGCTGCCGCCGACGGTGGGCAGGGCATCCAGCCAGGTGCCGCGCTTCCACGCCGAGAGCACACCGATCAGGGTGCCGATGACGAAGGCCGCGACGGTCACGAGGCCCACGAGGATCAGCGTGTACGGCAATGCCTGGGAGACCAGACCGCTGACGGGCTCGGGGTAGAAGGCGTAGGAGACACCGAAGTCCAGGGAGAAGATCTGGCCCAGATAGTCGACGTACTGCTGGAGGATGTTGCCGTCGGGCACCCCGAGTTGGGCCTCGACCGCGCGCCGCGTCGCCTCGGTGACGGGCCCGTTCTGGGAGAGCTTGGCGATGGCGGCGTCGGCGGGGGAGCCGGGCATCATCCGGGGGAGCAGGAAGTTGATGGTGATGGCGGCCCACAGGGTCAGCAGGAACCATCCCAGGCGTTGCAGGGCGTATCTCATCGGGGGATCACTCGCCTTCCTGGCCGGCGCGGCGCACTCTGGTCAGCACCATCAGCGGTGAGGACCCATAGGTCTGCAGCGGTGCGTAGGGGTCCTCGGCGGTGGGCCAGCCGGTGAAGCGGCCGTCGTTGTACAGGCCCCACAGCCCGCCGTAGTACATGGCGATGACAGGGAGATCCTGGTAGAAGATCCGTTGCAGCTCGTGCAGGATCTCGGTCTGCTCCTCGGTCGCGACCGAGGCGCGGTATCGCGTGATCAGGTCGTCGACCTCGGGGTTCTGGTACCGGATCCGGTTGTTCTGGGTGTCCTCGCCGATGGGGGCGTAGTACTCGCCCGAGAGCAGGTTCGTGAAGCCCTGGAAGGCGTCGGAGCCGTTCGACGAGCCGCAGGCGACCTGATAGTCGCCGCTGGTCAGGTTCGCCTCGTAGGCGGCGGCCTGCGGCGCGTCGATGGTGACCTCGATGCCGATCGCCCCCAGCTGGCTCTGGACGGCCTGCACGGCCCGCAGCCAGTCGGTGTACCCGTTCGGGGTGGAGAGCGCGAAGGTGAACGGTTCACCCTCCGGGGTGAGCATCGTGGTGCCGTCGTACGTGAACCCGGCCGCTTCGAACGCCTCGATGGCGGCGTCGGTGTCCTGCTGCAGGAAGCTGCGGTCCGGGAGCTCCGGGTTCAGCAGGTCCTCCTGGTTGGGCAGCAGCATCCCGGACTGGCTGGCCGGCCCGGTGTATCCCTCGACGGCGGCCGAGGCGATCTTCTCGCCGTCGATCGCCAGGGCGAGGCCGCGACGGACGTCGGCGCTGTCGAAGGGGGCCACGTCGTGATTCGGATGCAGGCCGATGATCCCGCCGGGCGGGAACCAGTACTTGTTGTGCTCGTTCGCCGCCATCCACGTGTTCTCGACATCGCTCATGTACGAGTACGCCCAGTCGTAACCCTTGGTGACCAGGTCGAGCTGCTCGCTGGCCGCGGGGTAGACGAGGTGGGAGATGTCGATCGACGCGGCCTGCCAGTAGTCCTCGTACCTGTCGAGCGTGTACTGCAGCGAGGTGAAGTTGCCCAGTGCGAACGGCCCGGAGCCGACGGGCTCCTCGTTGCGCCAGGTCGAGGGGTCCTCGACCCCTTCCCACAGGTGCCGGGGGACGATGATCGTCTTGCCGATCACGGGCAGGGCGGGGGTGTCCGGGGCCAGCAGGGTGAAGGTGATGGTGGCCCCGTCGGTCTCGATCGACTCGAGCCGGCCCCACACGCCCGCGGTGTCATTGGCCGGGAACTCCTGGAGCATCCGGAACGTGTAGGCCACGTCGTCGCTGGTCAGCTCGGTGCCGTCGTGCCAGGTGACGCCCTGGCGCAGAGTCATCACGATCTGCTGCGGGTCCGGCTGCTCCCAGCTCTCGGCGAGCCACGGCTCCAGTTCCCCGTCCAGCGGATTGATCCAGATCAGCGGCTCGTAGATGATCGTCGCCGCCGTGCGGGCATTGGACTGGTACGGGTTGAAGTTCGCGGTGAACGTGGGCGTGCCCTTGTCCCCGGCGATGAGCATGGTGTCGTCGCCGATGGTGGGATCGGGCCGGCTCGTGATCTGCAGGGAGCATCCCGAGGCGACGAGCCCGGTGATGCCGAGCGCGCCGCCGGCCAGCAGGGTGCGCCGGCCCAGGTTCAGGTGTGGTGCAGATGCCACGTCGTCACGTCCTCACGCCGTCGTTGTGAACGATTCCGCTCCGGGGGCCGAGGTGCCTCCAGCAGTGGAGACGCCTCCGGGAGCGGAGGTGCAGGGGCCGGTGCCCGCCGCGTCGCGGGAGGAACCTGCCTGCCGGTGTCCGTGCGGACCGGGGCGCCTCCTCCATCACCGGCATCGGCGCTCCGTCGTACGGAACGGTGTGACTGTATGCGCTTACATGCCGCTCGTGCAACCCCGGAGCGCGACGGGCAGATCGGACCCGGGCCCCGCCGGGATCCGTGAGCGCGTTGGTATTCATGCCGTGAAGCAACAGGGTCACGGATCTCGCGGTGCCGTTCGCCGCCGGGAGGGTGCGGTGGCCGTGACGGTCGCGGGCATGGGCGGTGCAGCGGGAGCCTGCCCGGGCTCAGGTGGCGGGCGCGGCTCTGCCGCTGCTGTCGCGCAGGAGCACATCGACGGGCAGCTGCAGGTCGAGGGGCTCGGCGTCGGGATCGGCGATGCGCCGCAGCAGGGCTTCGACGGCGCGGATGCCGAGGTCGGTCATGGGCTGGCGCACCGTGGTCAGGCGCGGCCGGCTGTAGCGGGCCTCGTCGATCCCGTCGAAACCGGTGACCACGCACTGCTCGGGCACCCGGATCCCCGCCTCCTGGAGCGCGGCCAGGGCGCCCAGGGCGCTCTGGTCGTTGGCCCCGATCACGGCCCCGGGGACCCCGCTGCGCAGCTGCTCGCCGAGCGCGTCGTACCCGCCCTGCCAGGAGAAGTCGGCCAGGACGCGGTGCCACGGGCCGTCATGGGAAGCCACCGCGTCGTGGAAGCCGAGTTCGCGGGCCGTGGCGTCGGGGGAGTTGGGCGGGCCGGCGAGATAGACCACGGGGCCGGGCGGCTTCACCGTGAGGATGTGCCGTGTCAGGGCGGACATCCCGCCGCGGTTGTCGACCCGCACCGAATCGGTGGCGCCGCGGATCTCGCCCGCGACCAGGACCAGCGGGACGCTGCGGGCGGCGCGTTCGATGAGGTCGTCGGGCACCGTGCGGGAGACCACCGCGAGCCCGTCCACCCGGCCGGTCAGGTCCCGCAGCACCACGTCACGGCTCACGCTGGTGCCGGCCGCGATCAGCAGGGCGTACCCGTCGCGCCAGGCCGCGGCCTCAGCTCCCTGGACGAGCTGTTCGAAGTAGCGGTTGCGCAGGGGGCCCGCGTGGGAGTCGTCATGGTCCTCGAGGAACTCGACCTCGCCGTCGACGTCCGTCGGCCGGCTGCTGGTGGCGGGGATGTCGTGGCCGGGGATCAGCAGGCCGAGCACCCCCGTTCGTCGGCCGGCGAGCCCTCTCGCGCTCGCGTTGGGCACGTACCCGAGCTCCTGCACGGCCGAGAGGACGCGTTCCCGGGTGCCGGCGGCCACCTTCTCGGGTCCTCGCAGCACCCGCGAGACCGTCGCGATGGACACTCCGGCATGCTCCGCCACGTCATAGACGGTGGGTGACTTCTTCAGCGGCACGACGGATCCTCCGGGGCGGTGCACGAGCGGCACCTCGGGCTGTGGCGGGAACTGTCGCACGGTACCCGAACCCTCGCCCGGTCGATCACCCGGCCTACTTCACCGCACCCATCGACAGTCCGCGCACCAGCTGCTTCTGGGCGATCCAGCCGGCGAGGACCACCGGCAGCGAGGCCAGCACTGAGGCGGCGGACAGCCGCGCCAGGAACAGCCCCTCCGAGGTCATGGTGGACATGAGAAAGATCGGCACCGTGGCGGCGTTGGCGGCGGTGAGGTTCAGGGCGAAGAAGAACTCGTTCCACGCGAAGATCACGCAGATCAGGGCGGTCGCCGCGACGCCCGGGGCCACCATCGGCAGCAGCACGGTGCGCATCGTGCGCATCAGCGTGGCCCCGTCGATGGAGGCCGCCTCGAGCACCTCGCCGGGCACCTCGAGGAAGAACGAGCGCATCATCCACACCGCGATCGGCAGATTCATCGCCGTGTACAGCACGATCAGCGTCAGGATGTTGTCCAGGATCCGCAGCTGACCGGCGATGACGTAGATCGGCATGATCACCGCGACCACCGGCAGCATCTTGGTGGAGATGAAGAAGAACAGCACGTCCTGGGTGCGCTTGATGGGGCGGATGCTCACCGCGTACGCCGCCGGCACGGCCAGGATCAGCACCAGCAGCGTGGAGACGCCGGTGGCGATCACCGAGTTGACCAGATAGGAGGCGGCCCCGGAGGAGCCGATGATCGAGGAGTACTGCTCCAGGGTCGGGGTGAAGAAGAAGGTGGGCGGGTTCGAGGCGGCCTGCGACTCCTGCTTGAAGCTGGTCAGCACCATCCACGCCACCGGGGCGAAGAAGATCAGGCCCGCCGCCCAGGCCAGGACGGTGAGCATGGTGCCGCGGGCCCGTCCCGTCGGCCGTCGCCGCCTGGGCTGGGAGGCGGCCGGTGCAGCGGCGGGGGTGCGCGGGGCGTCGGCGGTGACGGCACTCATGACTGCTCCTTGGAGTTGATGCTGGTGAAGATCAGGCGCAGCGCGAAGGTCGCGATGATGATCGTGGCGATCACCGTGATCACGCCCATCGCGGCGGACTGGCCGATGTCGAAGCCCAGGAACGCCCGCTGGTAGATGTAGAAGGGCAGATTGGCGCTCGCGGTGCCGGGCCCGCCGGCGGTCATCAGGTAGATCTGGTCGAACGTGTTGACCACGTAGATCGCGCCCAGCAACACCGAGAGCTCGAGGTAGAAGCGCAGGTGCGGCAGCGTGATGTGCACGAACGTCTGCCACATGGTGGAGCCGTCCATCTGCGCGGCCTCGAGCACGTCACCGGTCTGGGACTGCAGCCCCGCCAGTAGCAGCAGCATCATGAACGGCGTCCACTGCCACACCAGCGCGATGAGGATCGAGAGCAGCGGCAGCTGGCTGGTCCAGTCGATGGGGGAGATGCCCACCAGGGAGATCAGCCAGTTCACCAGCCCGTAGGTGGGGCTGAACATCGAGATCGACCACAGCATCGCCCCGGCCACCGGCATGATGAGGAACGGCGTGATCAGCAGGGTGCGCACGATGCCGCGGCCGGTGAACTTCCGGTCCAGCAGCAGCGCGAGCCCCAGGCCCAGCACCATCGAGACGCCCACGCAGCCCAGCGTGATCAGCACCGAGTTCAGGGCGGCGGTGCGGAAGGTGGAGTCGACGAAGATGTCGAGGTAGTTGCGCAGGCCCACGAACTCCTCGCCCTCGGGGCGCAGCAGGTTGCGGGAGCGCAGCGAGTACCAGATCGTCAGCAGGAACGGGATCTGGGTGCAGATCACCACGAACAGGAACGCGGGGATCAGCGGCAGGCGGCGACGCCACCCGTCGGCCCGGGAACCGTCCTGCCCGCGCGGTCTGCCTCCGCGGGATCCGTCGGCCGATGAACCTGCCTGCGAGGCGAGTGAACCGGTGCGCCCGGTCCCGCCGGTGCGTGGGGCGTCGGCCGGGGTGTCGGTGGCTGCGCTCATCGTTCAGCCCTCCCATCCGTAGGTGCGGGCGACGGACGAGGCGAAGGTCTGGGACTGCGCCAGCGCCTCGTCGACCGTCTTGGAGCCGGCGATCGCGGCGGAGAACTGCTGGCCCACGCGCGTGCCGAGATCCTGGAACTCGGGGATGACGACGTTCTGCAGCCCGTCGTAGGGCACCTCCACGGTCATCGCGTTCTCCTGGGTGGCGTTCTCCATCGAATCCAGCGTGGGTTCGGCGTAGTTCTGCGAGAGCTCCGCGTACTCGGGGATCTCGTAGGTCGACAGCCGCGAGCCGGGCGGCAGCGCCTCCCAGCTGACCTCGTTGCCCACCAGATCGAAGTAGTCCGGATGGGTCATCCAGGCGATGAACTCCCAGGCCGCGTCCTTCTTCTGGCTGGTCTCGGGGATCGCCAGCGCCCAGGAGTACAGCCAGCCGGCGTACTCGGTCCTCTCCGTCGGCCCCAGCGCATAGGCGGTCTTGCCGACGACGGTCGAGGAGCTGGGGTTCTCCACCCCGGAGACCATCGAGGAGGCGTCGAACCACATGGCCGCGTTGCCCTGGCTGAACTGGGTCAGGCATTCGCCGAAACCGGAGGTGGCGGCGCCGGGCTGGCCGTAGGAGCGCAGCGTGTCGACGTACATGGAGACTGCCTCGTGGACTTCTTCGGAATCCAGCCGCGGGGCCCAGTCCATGTCGAACCAGCAGCCGCCATAGGTGTTGATCACGGTGCTCATCGGCGCGAGGTTCTCGCCCCACCCGGCCAGGCCGCGCAGCGCGATCCCGGCCATGCCGTTGTCGGGATCGTGCAGCGCGGAGGCGAACTCGCGCAGCTGATCCCAGCTGGGCCGCTGCGGCATCTCCAGACCGGCCTGTTCGAACAGGTCCTGGCGGTAGACCAGGAACGCGCTCTCGCCGTAGAACGGCACCGAGTACATCGAGCCGTCCACAGTGAGGGCATCGCGGATGGTGGGTACGAAGTCCTCGGGGGCGTACCCGTCGGTTCGGGCGATGTAGGGCTCGAGGTCGGTGAGCCAGCCGTTGGGCGCCCACAGCGGGGTCTCGTAGTTGGAGATCATCACCACGTCGAACTCGCCGCCGCCGGAGGCGACCGAGGCGGTGATCTTCGCGCGGGCCTCGTTCTCCGGCAGCGAGACGAAGCGGACGTCGATGTCCGGGTGCTGCGCGGTGAAGTGGTCGATGAGGCTGGTCGCGTCCTGCATCTGCGGGTTCGACACGATCGCCACCACGATCGATTCGCGCCCGGCCGACGCGGGGGCGCAGCCGGCCAGGCCCAGCCCGGCGGCGCCGATGCCTGCGGTCAGGCCCGCACCGAGCAGGCTCCGACGGGAGGGCCGGGTGAGAGGGCTGCGTGGTGGTGACGCCTTCGGGGTCGACCCCGCGGCGCGGGTCGAGGCGCCCGGCGGGTGGGCCTCGCGGGGCGGATGTGGTCGGCGGTGTCCCATGCGCTGTTCTCCTCTGAACGGCTCGAGGCTGGAGTCTCGGGGGAGCGGGTCGATCAGGTCTCTCGGGCGCCTCCGGCGTCCGTGCCGCGGGAACGGTCGCTCCGGCGCGACCGCCGCGGACGGCGATGTCTCCGCTGGAGGATGACTGCGGCCGACGGCCTTGCCGGTGCTCACAGATGATCGCTCGAAATGCTCAACTGAGAGTGAGCGTAGTCATATACGCTCACGTGAGCAACAGTTGTGCGACAGATGATCGCTATCCCCAGGTGGCAGGAGGTGCCGGCATGGCGCAGGACGATGCGGCGGTGAGCGAGGTGGCGCCGGCCGGCGACCGCTCCGAGGCGACCGCTGTGTCCGTCTCCCTCAAGGTCGCCCTGGCGACCGAGTACTACGTCGAGGGCCGGCCGAAGGTCGAGATCGCCCGACGGCACGGGCTGTCCCGCTTCCAGGTGGCCCGGCTGCTGGACGAGGCGCGCGACGAAGGCATCGTGCGTATCGAGATCGTCGACCCCGCGGCCGCCGGCCATGACCACGCTCAGCTCGCCCAGCAGCTGGGCATCGCCTCGGTCACCGTCGCCGCGGCCCGCCCCGGTGAATCGATGCGCGCCGCCATCGCCCGGCAGGTGGCCCGGCTGCTGCCCGCCCGCCTGCGCGAGGGCGGCAGGCTCGGCGTGGCCTGGTCCCGGACCCTCATGCACCTTCCCGAGTCGCTGGACTCGCTGCCTCCGTCCGACATCGTCCAGCTCGTCGGCCCGCTCAGCGCCCCCGGCTACTCCACCGCGCACTCCTCGGCCCTCGTCCACACCCTGGGTTCCTTCAGCGGCGGCCAGGTCTGGGCCCTGCCCACGCCGCTGATCGTCGACTCTGCGCAGGTCGCCGCCTCGCTGCGGTCCATGGACGAAGTGCGCACGGCGCTCGATGCGGCCGACAGCCTCGACGTCGCGGTGGTCTCCATCGGCGCCTGGTCCCCGGGGGCCTCGACCCTGTGGGCCCGCCTCGCCGAGAGCGAGCAGCGCCGTGCGCAGGAGGCCGGAGTCGTGGCGGAGACCTGCGGCATCCTGCTGACAGGCACCGGGGCGGTCTGGCACTCCGCGATGGAGGACAGGGTGGTCGGCGTGCGCCCCGACCAGCTGCGCCGGGCCCACGTGATCGCGGCGGCGCCCGCCGTGGGGCGGCCGGAGGCCGTCGTGGCCGCTGCCCGCTCCGGTCTGGTCGATGACATCGTCCTCGCCCCCGACCTCGCCGACCAGGTCGCTGCACTGCTGGAGTGAGGAGCGCCGCGCCGCCGGCGCGCCGGCCGGCCACGTACCGGGGGTGCGAGTGAGGGGCGCCGCGCAGCCGGCGCCTTGCCCGGCCTTGTGCCGGGGGTGCGAGTGAGGGCCGCCGCGCCACCGGTGGCCGGCCGGCCACGCCTCGAGGGCGCACGGACCGTTCGATCAGGTGAGCGCTCAGGACTGCTCATCTGACGAGAACGTTGGTAGGGTCGGCCCCATCACATCACTCACCGACGAAGGATGAGACATGACCGCTCTGAACGCTTCTGCCCTGCCCGAATTGGCCGCTAGCGGTCAGGTCGCGGTACCCGACTATCCGCTCGAGGACCGCAAGGTCGGCATCGTCCACTTCGGCGTGGGCGGCTTCCACCGCGCCCATCAGGCGATGTACCTCGACCAGCTCTTCCGTGCCGGCCGCGACCGTGACTGGGCGATCTGCGGCGTCGGCCTGCTGCCCCGGGATGCCCGCATGCGCGACGCGCTCACCGCGCAGGACGGGTTGTACACGCTGGTCACCAAGGCCCCCGACGGCCATCGCGCCCCGCGTGTCATCGGCTCCATCGCCGAGTACCTCTTCGCGCCCGACGACCCCGAGGCCGTGCTGGCGAGGATGACCGACCCGGCGGTGCGCATCGTCTCGCTCACCGTCACCGAGGGCGGCTACAACTACAACCCCTCGACCGGCCAGTTCCAGTACGAGACCGAGGACGTCGCCGCCGACCTTCGGACCCGCTTCGATCCCGCCGGAGCCCAGGCCGCCGGGCTCGCGGCGACCGACGGGGGCGGGGCGAACACCGCCCATCAGGCTGGTCATCCCCGCACGATGTTCGGCTACGTCGTCGAGGCGCTGCGCCGCCGCCGCGAGGCAGGTACGGCGCCGTTCACCGTGATGTCCTGCGACAACGTGCGCGGAAACGGCGACCTCGCCAAGCGGATGATCCTCGCCTACGCCCGTCGCCGCGACGAGAACGGGCTGCACGAAGGCGCCCCCATCGCCGACTGGATCGAGGAGCATGTCGCCTTCCCCAACTGCATGGTCGACCGCATCACTCCCGTCACCTCCGAGGCCGACATCGAGATGATCTCGAGCGACTTCGGCATCGAGGATGCCTGGCCCGTGGTCAGCGAGGACTTCGTCCAGTGGGTCCTGGAGGACGAGTTCCCCGCCGGCCGCCCCGCCTACGAGGAGGCGGGCGTGCAGATGGTCGAGGACGTCGAGCCCTATGAGCTGATGAAGCTGCGTCTGCTGAACTGCAGCCACCAGGCCATCGCCTACTTCGGGCTGCTGCTGGGCCACACCTACGCCGACGAGGCCGCGGTCGACGAGCATCTCGCCCCGTTCACGCGGCGGCTGTACATGGACCGCGAAGGCACGCCGACGGTGCCCGAGGTGCCGGGCATCGACCTCGACGCCTACAAGGACGAGCTCATGGAGCGCTTCGCCAACGAGCACGTCAAGGACACCCTCGCCCGCCTCGCCGCCGAATCCTCCGACCGCATCCCCACCTGGATGATGCCCGTGATCCGCGAGAACCTCGAGGCCGGGCGCGACGTCACCGCCACCGCCGCGATCGTCGCCTCCTGGGCCCGCTACGCCGAGGGCACGGGCGAGAACGGGGAGGAGTGGCCGGTGGTCGACCGCCTCCACGACCGCGTGATGGCCGCCGCCGCCAAGCACGACGAGGACATGCTCGCCTTCCTCCGCGACGAGGAGCTCTTCGGCGATCTGGTCCAGCACGAGGCATTCACCGAGCCCTACCTCCATGCCCTCGAGGTGCTCCGCACCCGCGGCGCCCGGGCACTGCTGACGGAGCTGGTTGAGGGCACCGCCTGACCAGGTCCCTCCCGCTGCGCGGGTGCCCGCGGGCACCCCGCGCCCTGGGGCGCCCGCTGGCGCCCGGTGCCCTGGGGGTGCCCCATGTCCTCGTGCCACCCGGTGCTTTCGTGCCGCCCGGCATCCTCGTGCCGCCCGGCACCCTCGTGGGATCCGTGACCTCGTTGGAAAAGGTCTCGAGTTCCCACGAGGTCACGGATCCCACGGGCTGATCCACCGCCGGAGCGGGGGTCCGTCCCCTCTGAGTCCCGTCTGAGTCTCCGAGCCACCGCCGGAGCGGCGATCCGTCACCTGTGAGCACCCCCTGCGTCCCGTCTCTCAGTCTCCGAGTTCCCGTCGAACTCTGTCGCCGCACGGGTCAGAGCCTGCTCTGCCACCCTTGCCGGCGCAGGGCTTCGCTGATGCGTCGTACCCCGCGCCGGCACGAGGCGTGCAGGTCCACGGCGACCGTCTGCAGCTCGGCCCAGCCCATCTTCTCCCGTAGCTCTCGCCGGCAGATGTCGCGCTCCTGCTGCTCCGGCGTCCGATGGTGGCGGCCTTCATGCTCGACGCACAAGCGCCACTGGGGCCATGAGAAATCCGGCTCGCCGAGGTCGACGCCATCGACCATGACCTGGGTGTTGATCTCGGGCTCGGGGATGCCGGCGTCGATCATCGCGAGGCGGAGCTTTGTCTCGGCCGGAGAGTCGCTGCCCACGCGCACCGTGGCGAGGGCTTGTCGCAGACGAGGCCTGCCGCGACCGGGGAAGGCGCGGATGGCGCCATCGAGCTGTTCCAGAGTCGCGTACGGGGCGCTGCGCTGCTCGGCCCACGGCCTCGGGCGACGCACCAGGTGATCACCGATGCACGTCAGATCGGTCACCGAAAGGGTCGGCGCCAGGTCCAGCCAGGTCCGCACACGGGAAGTGAGACGTAGGCCGGATCGCGCTACGACGTCGGTCGAACCCATCTGCTGCCTGCTCCAACGGATCAGAGTGGAACGCGCGCGAGCGGTTCCTGTGCTGTTCAGCTCGAGCGGCGTCAGAGGGCTGTTCGCTGTCCACGTCTGAAGCCTGTAGGGAAGTGGGAATCCCCAGAGCCGTGCGGCGCTGAGGCCCCGGGCCGTGACGTCGGGTCGGTCACCGGTGAGGGCACGGACGACATCGATCTCGTTGAGGGGTTCCGTGGCCTCGGAGTAGAGACCGAATCCGATTCGCCGCAGATCGGCGGCTCGAAGCCGTTGCGGGCTGACTCCGGCGGCCGCGGCCTGGGTCGTCGTGAAGGCCGGTCGGAGCAACGCCGAGGGAAGCGGAGAGGGTGTGCGTGCCATGTGGCCATGGTCCGATGGCAGCTCCCGGGGCACCGTGGTGCATCCACAGGGGCCAGGTCATCGCACAGAGTGCGCCGTTCCTCCCCATCCGGGTGACGAAGCGCCCGGTCCATCCGGCGACGAAGTGCTCGGTCCGGTGGTGCATGCCATAGCTCGCGCCGAGGCGCCTCGGGCCCGCAGCGAGATCCGTGAAGCTGTTGGAAAGGAGCTCGCGTTCCAACGAGGTCACGGATGCGGCGCCTCGCCACGTTGCGGTGCGCCCGGTCGAGCCTCGCCACGTTGGGGTGCGCCCGGCGGCGCCTCGGCAGGAGACAGTGGCGCGATCTCGGCAGGGGTGGTGTGTTCCCGCTGCACGACGACCCGCCCCGGAGCATGTCAATGTTGGGTGGAACACGTCGCGACCCTGCCTTCTACCTGGGCTTTCTTCTCAGATGCCGTGGTCATGGGCGACCTGACGCTGCGCCTCGTAGACTGACGGGCGGGCTTGTGCGCCTGGCACCGGAACCTCGGTGCCACGGTGTGCCAGGCGGATGACCTGCGAGGTTCCCTCGGCGCGGGCAGGGCGGAAGCGCCCCCTGCGGCCGAGGCACCACCAGGGCCCGCCCCGGCACCCGGCCACGGCATTGCCCCGGTATCCGCCGAGGCATCGCCCCGGCACCCGGCCACGGCCCGAACAGCATGACTGTCCCGCCTGTCCGCAACAGTGAAGGAAACCCCTCCCCATGAGCCTGGTCGTCCAGAAGTTCGGGGGATCCTCCGTCGCCGACGCCGACTCGATCAAGCGCGTCGCCCAGAGGATCTCCTTGTACTCCAAGGCGGGTCACAAGGTGGTGGTCGTCGTCTCCGCGATGGGTGACAGCACCGATGAGCTGATCGACCTCGCCCAGCAGGTCACGCCCAACCCGCCGCCGCGTGAGCTGGACATGCTGCTCACCTCGGGGGAGCGGATCTCGATGGCGATCCTGTCGATGGCGCTGAACGCCGTCGACGTCGATGCCCGCGCCTACACCGGTTCGCAGGCGGGCCTGATCACCGACGAGATCCACGGCAAGGCGCACATCCTCAAGGTGACCCCCGGGCGGATCCAGGAGGCCCTGGACGAGGGGTCGGTCGCGATCGTCGCCGGCTTCCAGGGCGTCTCCCAGACCACCAAGGACATCACCACCCTCGGCCGCGGCGGCTCGGACACCACGGCCGTCTCCCTGGCCGCGGCGCTGGACGCCGACGTCTGCGAGATCTACTCCGACGTCGACGGCGTGTTCACCGCGGACCCCCGCATCGTGCCCGCCGCCCGCCGCGTCCCCTACATCTCCTGCGAGGAGATGCTGGACTTGGCCGCCAACGGCGCCAAGATCCTCATGGTGCGCAGCGTGGAGTACGCCCGCCGCTATGGAGTGCCGCTGCACGTGCGCTCCTCCTACTCCGGCCGCCTGGGCACGATCGTCTCCGACGACCCCGACCGCGTGATCCCCATCGACCCCGACGTCACCATCCGCAGCGCGGACGTCGTCCGTCGCGACGCCGCTGACCCGACCAAGGAGCTCCCCATGGACGACATCGCCGATCCCGGCCTCGAGGCCCCCATCATCTCGGGCGTGGCGCACGACCGCAGCGAAGGCAAGATCACCGTCGTCGAGGTGCCCGACACCCCGGGCAAGGCCGCGCTGCTGTTCGACGTCGTCGCCGGCTCCGGCGCGAACATCGACATGATCGTCCAGAACTCCTCGACCACCGACGACACCGTCGCGATCTCACTGACCCTGCCGGAGACCGACGTGCCGGCCGCGCTCGAGGCGATCGAGACGGCGCGTGAGACCATCGGGTACACCGAGGTGCGCTACGACGACCAGATCGGCAAGGTCAGCATCGTCGGCGCCGGCATGAAGTCCCACCCCGGCGTCTCGGCGACGCTGTTCCGCTCCCTCGGGGATGCGGGCATCAATATCGACATGATCTCCACGTCGGAGATCCGCATCTCCGTGGTCACCGAGCAGTCCCGGCTCGACGACGCGGTGCGGGTCATCCACTCCGCGTTCGGCCTCGACACCGATCAGACGGAGGCCGTGGTCTACGGAGGGACCGGACGATGAGCACTCAGAACACCACCGCCACCACCGCTGCGCCCGACTTCACCACCACCCCCGGCTACCGGGCCGACGGGCCGGTCATCGGCCTGGTAGGCGCGACCGGCCAGGTGGGCCGCGTGATGCTGTCCCTGCTCGCCGAGCGGGCCGTGCCCCACAGCGCGGTGCGCGCCTTCGCCTCGGCCCGCAGTGCCGGCACCACCGTGCAGTACGCCGGCCAGGAGCTGACGGTCGAGGATGCCGAGGCCGCGGACATCACCTCCGAGGGCTCCCGCGTGGACATCGCGATCTTCTCGGCCGGTGGCTCCACCTCCAGGGCCCTGGCCCCTCGGTTCGCCGACGCCGGCGCCACCGTCGTGGACAACTCCTCGGCGTGGCGCCGTGACGACGAGGTGCCCCTCGTCGTCTCCGAGGTCAACCCGCAGGCCATCGCGTCGGCCCCGCGCGGGATCATTGCCAACCCCAACTGCACCACGATGGCGGCGATGCCGACCTTGAAGGCTCTGCACGACGAGGCCGGCCTGGCGCGGCTGAAGGTCGCCACCTACCAGGCCGTCTCCGGCTCCGGCGTGGCCGGCGTCGCGGAGCTGGCTGGGCAGGTCCGCGCCGGCGCCGAGGACGTGGAGAAGCTGGCCCTGAACGGGTCCGCCCTCGATCTCGGCGAGCCGTCGACCTACGCGAAGCTGATCGCCTTCAACGTGCTGGCCCTGGCCGGGAATCTGGTCGAGGACGGCTCCGGGGAGACCGACGAGGAGCAGAAGCTTCGCAACGAGTCCCGCAAGATCCTGGACCTGCCGGATCTGCCGGTGGCCGGGACCTGTGTGCGCGTGCCGGTGATGACCGGCCACGCCGTCGCGATCCACGCCGAGTTCGATCAGGCCATCAGTCCCGAGCGCGCCCGTGAGCTGCTCGAGGCCGCCCCGGGCGTGTCCGTCGTCGAGCTGCCCAATCCGCTCGAGGCCGCTGGTCAGGATGGCACGTTCGTCGGACGTATCCGTGAGGATCAATCGGTGCCGGGCGGCAAGGGGCTCGTCCTGTTCGCGGTAGCGGATAATCTGCGCAAAGGCGCTGCACTGAACGCCATCCAGATCGCTGAGCTGATCGCCGAGGAGAAGAACTGATGAACATGGACGCCGCGAGCGGGCCTCCCGGACCCGGAACCGGGCCCGCTCCGCTGTCGTCCGAGTTTTCGGATCGTGCTGGGGGCGAACATTTCGGCCAGGCGGCACCGGCCGCCCCAGTCGGCCCGATGATCGTGGCACTTCGTACACTCGACACCCTGACCACCGGAGAGCAGGCACCCGACGACGGCCCGCGAATCGTCATCGACGCCGCCCCGGAACTGGCCAGCCTGCAGACCAGTCCGGGCCAGGCACGCCGGGAGGCCATCCTCGATGGCGCGTCCGCACTGTTCGCCGAGCGCGGCTATCACGGGGCCAGCCTGCGTGACATCTCGCGTCGCGTGGGGATCTCTCATCCAGGGATGCTGCACCACTTCTCCTCGAAGGAGACCCTGCTGGGTGCGGTCATCGATCGTCTCGAGGCCCACGCACAGGGCCTCATGGACTCGACCGAGGCCCTGCAGGGCTCACCGAAGGCCCTGCTCGCGGCGCTGACCGGGCCCTGGAGTCCGTCCCAGCACTCGATGTGCCTGCTGGCCACGCTGTCTGCGGAGATCGTCAATCCCAGCCATCCGGGCCGCTTCCGCATCGCGCGGCTTCGCCTGGTGCACGAGCACGTGCTGGAATCCGTGCTGACCAGCTACGCGGAGAAGGGGCTGCTGCGTGACGGCGCCGAGCCCGCGTTCGTGGCGCGATCAATCTTGTCGGTGCTGCTGAGCCTGGCGATGCGCGAGCATTCGGTGCGCGAGCTGCAGCAGCGCAGCGCGATCGATCCCGTCGAAGAGCTCCACGCGTTCGTGAGCCACTATGTCGATGGCTGATTGCGAGAGGTGAACGCGGTGCGTGCACGGGGGTCACGACCGATAGGGGGAGGACGACGATGACCGATCCACTGCCCGGCCATTCCGAGGACATGAATCCTCCTCTGGCCCGGGAGCGCTTCGCGGCGCGCTCCCGGCTGCAGGCGCTCTCCGGCGCGACCGTGCGCGGGAGGGGCGGCGAGTCCGTGGGCCGCGTGCGCGACATCTATCTGCAGGATGCGACCGGCGAGCTCGCCGCGATCACGGTGGTGCGGCGTCAGCTGAGCTCCCGTAGCGTGCTGATCCCGGTCTCCGCCATCGCTGTGCTGCCGGCGGAGCACCCGGATGAGGCGGAAGCGGCCGACGGCGCCGCGGACCGCCCGACCGGCGAGCACGCCGACGACGGGAACGCGCCTGACGCCGATCGCGAGCGCTCCACGCGGCGCCGTCGCGGCCGGACGACGCCGCACCCCGGCCACCCGCAGGCCCTATGGCTGCTGGTCGACGCCGACGTCGCCCGGGAGGGCATCACCGCCCCGGACACCGCCCACGCCACCCCGGAGATGCTGCGCGAGGCCGCGCGGGTCCTGGGGATCGAGGAGGCACCGGCCGAATGAGGATCCTGGTGCTGACGCACTACTACGCCCCGGAGTTCGGGGCCCCGCAACGCCGCTGGTCGGCGCTGGTGGAGCGCTTCATGACGGCGGGGCACGACGTCACCGTCGCCGCCCCCGTGCCGCACTACCCGGGCGGGCGCCCCACCCGTGAACAGCGCCGCGCCCACCGCGTCGGCGCCATCGAGAAGGGCATGCACCGCGAGACCGTGCTGCGCACCGCCTACCTCCCGCACCGGGCGGACATCGCCTCGCGGACCGTCGACCACGTCGTCGCAGCCGGGGACGCGCTGCGCCGGGTCCGCCGTCGCTTCGCCCGGGCTGCCTCCCGCCCCGACGTGGTGATCGCGACCGCCCCCGCCATCCCGACGCTGCTGGTGGGGCACCTGCTCGCGGCCCGCTGGCGGGTTCCGCTGGTGGTGGAGATGCGTGACGCCTGGCCGGACCTGGTCACCCACGTCGGCCCCGCCGGCGCGCTGCCCGCCGAAGCCGCCCACGCCCCGCACCCCGGCCTCGCCCGCCGCATCGTGCGCTGGATCGTCGCCCGGGCCAAGGGACTGGTCCACCAGCAGGTCACCCGCTGGCAGAGCACCGCACGCGCCGTGGTCACCACCACCTCCCGCTTCGCCGACGTGCTGCACGAGCGGGGCGTGACCAAGGTCGAGGTGGTCCGCAACGGCACCGACCTCTCCCAGGTCCCCGCCCAGCGTGACCACGCAGCCGGCGACCACTCCGAGCTGCGGTGCCTCTACCTGGGCAACATGGGCCGGTCCCAAGGGCTGGAGACGGTGGTCAGGGCCGCCGCCCGGCTGCATCACGACGGGGTCGAGATCCAGGTGCGGCTGATCGGGCACGGGATCGAGGCGCCGGCTCTGGCGTCTCTCGCCCATGAGCTCGATGCCCCGGTCACGGTGCTGCCGCGCATCCCACACCGCGAGGTGGGGGAGCAGTACGCCTGGGCGGACACGGTCGTGGTCTCCCTGCGGAACTGGGCCCCGTTCGCCTGGACGGTGCCCTCCAAGCTCTACGAGATGCTCGCCACCGGCCGTCACATCACTGCACTGCTGGCCGGGGAAGCGGCCGACGTGGTCCGCCGGGCCCGCGCCGGCGACGTGCTGCCCCCGCAGGACGAGGACGCCCTGGTGGACCTGTGGCGGGGCCTGGCCGCGGACCGCTCCCGCGCCCGGGTGCGGCCCAGCGGCCGCGAATGGGTCGCAGAGCACGCCGACGACGATGTGCTGGCCCGGCAGTACCTGGAGATCCTGGAGTCGGTGACCGGGGCGGTGCCGCGCTCAGTGCCGCTCGCGCGCTGACACGGCGGTTCGGGTGCCGACCGCGCCACGCTTGCGCCGTCCCCGCGCTACGGCCGCGCCTGCCGCAGTTCGCGGTTGACCGCCGCGAGACCGACCTCGAGCGCCTCGAGCTCGCTCTGGTCGAGGCCGGCGACCACCTCGTCGCCGAGGTGCGGATCCGGTGTGGTGACCTCCGCGACCACGGAGCGGCCCAGCGCTGTCAGGCGCAGGTGCCGGGCCCGGTGATCGTCCTGGTCGACGACCCGCTCGACGAGTCCTCGCGCCACCAGCTTGTCGACGATTCCCGTCATGGTGGGCAGGGAGATCCCGAACTCGCCGGCCAGATCCGTCGAGGTGCGAGGCGTCGGCCCGCTGAGCGTGGAGAGCACCCGGACCTGCTTGAGGGTCAGGTCCACGTCGAGCAGGGAGCCGACGAGCCGGGGGAGCGATCGCACGGAGATCGCCACCAGCAGCGTCTGGATCCGCTGTTCGACCCGGCGGCGCGCGTCGTCGTGGTCGGTCACGGACCCAGGGTACGGCCGCATCGGCGGACCCAGGGCCCGACCGCCTCGTCGTGGTCGGTCACGAACCGGGGGTACGGCCGCATCAGCAGACGTTCAGCCATGATGCTTAGCCTGAGACTAAGTGAATTGTCGTGGTGCGGTGGATCTGCCGGGACCCGCGGCGCCCCCACCCTCGAGAGAGGACCTGTATGACATCCACGTCGCACGGTGCCGACGACGTCGACCTCGAAGCCCTCCGCCGGAAGCACGCCCAGGAGCGCGACCGCCGCATCCGGCCCGATGGCGCGCGGCAGTACCGCGGCACCACCGGCGAGTTCGGCTACTACGCGAAGGACCCGTACACCCCGCGGGCGGAACGGGAGCCGGTCACCACGGACGTGGAGGCCCTCGTGATCGGCGCCGGGTTCGGCGGTCTGCTGACCGCCTCGTTCCTGCGGGAGCGCGGCGTGCAGGACCTGCGGCTCATGGACGAGGCCGGTGACGTCGGCGGGACCTGGTACTGGAACCGATACCCCGGCGTGCGCTGCGACATCGAGTCCTACGTGTACATGCCGCTGCTCGAGGAGACCGGGTACATGCCCTCGCAGCGGTACGCCCCCGGGGAGGAGATCCGCCGGCACGCGGTGCGCATCGCGGAGCACTTCGACCTCTACCGCGACACCCTGTTCCACACTCGCGCGACCGGGCTCAGCTGGGACGAGGACTCGACGATGTGGATCGTCGAGACGGACCGCCAGGACCGCTTCCGCGCCCGCTACGTGGTCACCTCATCCGGCACGCTCACCCAGCCGAAGCTCCCCGGCATCCCCGGGATCGAGAACTTTCGCGGCCACACCTTCCACACCAGCCGCTGGGACTACGGCTACACCGGCGGCGATGCCGAGGGCGGGATGACCGGGCTCGCCGACAGGACGGTCGCGGTCGTGGGAACCGGGGCCACGGGCCTGCAGATCGTGCCGCACCTGGCTCGGGACGCCGGCCGTCTGCTCGTCTTCCAGCGCACCCCGTCCACGGTCGATGTGCGCGACAACCGGCCGACGGACCCCGAGTGGGCACGCTCCCTCGAACCCGGCTGGCAGCGGGAGCGGATGGATAACTTCCTCGAGGTCCTCGCCGGGGAGGAGGTCGAGCGCTGCCTGGTGACCGACGGGTGGACGGCCACCGCTCACCTGCAGCGCAAGATCCTCTCGGGGGCCGTGGACGAATCCGTCGACGCCGACGAGCGCGAGCGCCGCGACGAGCGCGACGACGCCGTGACCATGAACCGGCTCCGGGAGAGGGTCGAGGCGGTCGTGGACGATCCCGAGGTCGCCGAGGCGCTCAAGCCCTGGTACCGGTACATGTGCAAGCGACCCGGCTTCAGCGACGAGTACCTGCAGGCCTTCAACCGCCCCACCGTCACCCTCGTGGACACCGCCGATCACGGCGGCATCGCCAGCATGAGCGAGGACGCGATCGTGGTGGGCGAGACCGAGTACCCAGTGGACTGCGTCATCTTCGCCACCGGGTTCGAGACCGGTGTCTCCGGGGTCGTCTCCGGCACGCTGCCGGTGATCGGCCGCGGCGGCCGACCGCTGCTGGAGGCGTGGGGCCGCGGGCCCCGCACGCTGCATGGATTCTCCACCCACGGGTTCCCGAACCTCTTCCAGCTCGGCGCCGTCCAGAACGCGAACTCGGTGAACTTCGTGCATATCCTGCAGGAGCAGGCGCTGCACATCGCCGAGGTCATCGCCCGCGCGCAGCAGGAAGGTGCGCGGTGGGTGGAGCCGTCCCCGCAGGCCCAGGAGGAGTGGGTCCGCACGGTCCGCGAGACCGCCCGGGACGAGTCCCGCTTCCAGGCCGAATGCGCCCCGGGGTACTACAACGCGGAGGGCCAGCAGTCGATCACCGGGTTCACCTTCTCGCCCGGACCCGTCGTCTTCCACCGCCTGCTGCGGCAATGGCGGCGCGGCGACATGGCCGACATGCTCGTGCGCACCGACGAAGATGCCGACCGACGCACGGCGGCACCCGTCGGGGCAGGGGTGTCGTGACCAGCAGGCCGGAAGCAGGACGCCCCGACATGTCCGCGTCCCTCGTCGAGGGCGACGGCAGCACCCCCGGCGGCTGACCGCCGCCGCGACTGAAGGAGAGCACGCATGTCCCACCTCACCGCCGCATCCTCGATCCGCGACTGGCTGGCCGATCCGGCCGGAGCACCCCTGATCGAAGGACTTCTCGCCCAGGCGGACGTCCCCGCCGACACCCGCGCACAGATCGCCCCGCTGCCGCTCCAGCAGCTGGTCACCCTGAGCCAGGGTGCCCTGACCCAGGACGCCGTGGACGAGATGGTCCGCACCGTCAACGGCGGGCAGCTCCCGGAGGAGGCCGCCCCGACGGTCCCGGCCGGCGCCCGCTTCGAGGGCAGGACCGTCGTCGTCACCGGCGCCGCCGGCGGCATCGGAGCGGCGACGGCGTCGCGGATCGCGCACGAGGGCGGCCGTGTCATCGCCGTCGACCTCTCCGAGGACCGTCTCGCCCGGTTCGCCGCAGAGCACGAGCAGCTGGACGTCATCGCTGTGGCCGGGAACATCACCGAGGCGGAGTCGATCGACCGCATCGTCGCCGCGGCCGGGCAGAGCATCCACGGGCTCGCGAACGTGGCCGGTATCAACGACGACTTCTCCCCGCTGCACGAGACCAGCGACGAGATGTGGGACCGGGTGATGGGCGTGAACGTCACCGGCACCTTCAAGCTGACCCGGGCGATCCTGCCCGCCATGATCGCCGCCTCCGCCGGCTCGATCGTCAACGTCGCCAGCGAGGCCGCCCTGCGCGGCAACGCCGCCGGCAATGCCTACACCACGTCCAAGCACGCCGTGGTGGGGCTGACGAAGTCCGCGGCGTTCATGTACGGACCCCACGGCATCCGGGTCAACGCGGTCGCGCCCGGCGGTGTGGCCACCGGCATCCCGTTCCCGCCGTCGATGTCCGAGACGGGCTCGGAGCGCCTGCGCCCGTTCCAGAAGCAGATCCCCACGCTGGCGACACCCGAGCAGATCGCGGCCTCGATCACGTTCCTGCTCTCCGACGACGGCGTCAACCTCAACGGCGTCGTGCTGCCCACCGATGGCGGGTGGCACGTGCAGTGACGCCGCGAGGTCTCATGCCCGCTGATCGCGGCGCCAGCGCTGCGGGGTGACGCCGTAGAGGGCGCGAAAGCGCCTGACCAGGTACGTCGCTTCCCTCAGTCCGGTCTGCGCGGCGATCACGCCGAGCGGCAGGTCGGTCTCCCGGAGCAGGCGCCGCACCTCGGTCATCCGCCGTTCGGTGATCCAGTCGAGCAGGGGTCGTCCGGTGCGTGCACGCACCACGGTGGTGAGGTGACCCGGTGTGTAGCCGAGGGACTCGGCGAGGTCGGTGACGGTCAGCGGCCCGCGGAATCTCGCCTCTATCTGCTCGAAGACTCGCTCCACCAGCGGGTCGGGGGTCGAGGCCTCCCCTGGGAACAGCCGTGCGGCCGCGACCAGGATCCGGGTCAGGAGTGCGCTGACCGCATCGCGGGCCCCCGGACGCTCCGGTGCCGCGAGCTCTTCCGCGAGATCGCCGATCCAGGTCGACCAGCGGGCGCGGTCACGGTCGGGAACGAGTGCGGCTCCGGAGCCGGGGGCGAACATCGCGAACAGTGGGTGGTGTGCCCAGGCCAGTGGCGAGAGCGATGACAGGGCCGGGACGGCGTCGGCGCTGAACGCGATGGCGTTCCCCCGGCATCGTGACGCCTCGGCGAGGTCGGAGGCGTCCACCACCCTGCCCGGTGGCACGGCGTGGAGCTCCCCCGCGCGGGCCGCGGGCGGGGCACCGTCGGTCTGGAACGGTCCCGCGGGATCCTCGAGATAGAGCAGGACGAAGAAGTCGTGGGCGTGGCGATGATCCGGGGCCGACGCCGCGCCGCCGGTGCTCGGATCGAAGCGGGTCACGCTCACCGTCGGCGCGCCGGCACGCTGGTCGAAGCGATAGACCGGTGTGCCGTCGGGACGCACCGTCCGCAGCCTCCGTCGCGGAGCATGGGATCCCTCGACCGAAGAATGTGCCATTCTGCCCCGTTTCTGTGCCGTCCACTGACCGAATGATGTCCAAGGCTGGGGTCAACGATACGGCGACCCGGTCACCGATCGCGCCCGTGCGGCACGCCGCCGCGGGACTCGCGCGGCGGCACCCGACGAAGGAGACCAGATGACGAGCCGGCCCGACGTCCGCATCCTCGATCACCGCACGCCGCAGGAACGGGACCGCTCCTTCCTGCCCGGCATCGGCCGCGCCTGGCTGATGCCGCTGTACGACATCATCACCAAGGTGGCCGGCGCCGGCGCAGTGCACCGTCGCGGCGCCGAGCTCGCCGGCATCAGAGCCGGGGAGTCGGTGCTCGACGTGGGCTGCGGCACCGGCAACTTCGCTCTCACGATTCTCGGTCGCCAGCACGGTGCCCAGGTCACGGGTCTGGACCCGGACGGTGGTGCTCTGCGACGAGCGGCGCGCAAGGCCCGACGGCGCGGCTTCCCACTCACCCTGATCCGCGGGTACGCCGACCGTCTCCCCGTGGAGGACTCCTCACTGGACCACATCGTCTCCGCGCTGGCCCTGCACCACGTCGAGGCCGCGGACCGGGCGCGTTTCGCCGCCGAGGCGCTTCGGGCACTCCGGCCCGGCGGCACCATCACCATCGCCGACTTCGATGGGCCAAGGTCCGACGCCGAGCACGAGGGCGGGAGCACGCACGGGAGTCACGCGGCGCTCGGGAGCGAGGCCGCGAGTGGCCACGGCCATGGACGCGCACGTGGGGGCGGCCGTGGTCGCAGTCGCGCAGGTGGGGGCGGCCATGGCCACCCCCGCGCGGGCGGCCATGGACCGGCTCACGCGATGCGCCACCTCCTTGCCGTGCTGCCGACCCGCAGAGCACCGGTGCCCACCGTCGGCGACAAGGAGGGCGGCGACGATAACGGGATCGTCACCCTCCTCACCGAGGCCGGATTCGACCGAGCCCGCGAACTCGACCATATCCAGGACCGCACCGGGCGCGTGAGCTTCGTGCAGGCGACCCATTCGTGAGAACACCGCATCTCCAGCGTCGGTGTCTGTGTCGAGGCCCGGTTCCTCGGAGTCCGGTTCCTCGGAGCCGCATGGCGGGCAGGCCGATGGAGGGCTGGCCGACTGGCGGGGGACGGATGTCGACTCGGCGGTACTCCAGGGGACAGGCGCGGCATATATGGCCGCGCCTGTCGATGTGAGTACCGTCCAGCAGGATCCACCCCGGTGCCCGCGCCCGCCAACCGCCGCACAGCCCGGCTCCTGCACGGGGCTCCGGGTTCGGCGCCGCCGCCCCGAGCTCCGCGGCCTGACGGCTCAGCCCTTCACGGCCCCAGCGGCCAAGCCCTTCACGTAGAACCGCTGCAGGCTGACGTAGAGGATCACGCAGGGGATCATCGCGATCACGGCGCCGGCGACGAGCTGGCCGTAGTTGACCTCGCCGTAGGTGCCCACCTGGATGTTCAGCAGGGCGACGGGCAGGGTGAAGTACCGCTCGGTGGTCAGCAGTGTCAGGGCGCCCAGGAACTCCGTCCACGAGGTGAGGAACGCATACAGCGCGGCGCTGGCCATGCCGGGCAGGATCATCGGCCGCAGCACGCTGACCAGCATCCGGCCGGTTCCGGCGCCGTCGACGATCGCCGAGTCCTCGAGCGCCTGGGGCACGGTGTCGAAGGTGTTCTTCATGACGAAGATGCCGAAAGGCAGGGCGAAGTTCGTCGAGAAGAGGATCAGCCCGAACCGCGAATCGGTCAGTCCCACGGAGTTCATCAGCAGGTACAGCGGGGTGAGGATCGCCTGGAACGGCACCATCATCGACAGCAGTATGAGGCTGAAGGCGAGCCGTGCCCCGCGGAAGCGGAACTTCGAGAACCCGTAGCCGCCGAGGGTCGCGACCACCGCCGTCAGCGCCGCGGTGGACAGCGAGACGACGATGGAGTTGACCACCGGGCGCCACATCGTCGCCTCCCCGGAGAGGAAGATCGCGAAGTTCTCCCCGGTCAGGTCGAACATCTCGCCGAGCCCGGGCGTCCCGAGGATCACGTCGTTGGGCTGGAAGGCCCGCAGGATCGACCAGGCCAGCGGCACGGTGAAGATCAGGGCGAACAGGGTGCCCAGCACGATGTAGGGCACCAGGCGGCGATCCTTGGTGACCGAGACCGGGTTGGCCGGTGGCTGGCCGCTCGTCGTGCCACCACCGGACGGCCGGCCGCTCGTGCTGTCGGCGGGTGGGCGGCCGCGTGCCGGGTCGCCGGACGATGGTCGGCCGGAGGCGGCCGGTGCCTGCGCGTCGGATGCGTGCTCGCGCGAGAGGCTCATTGGTCGTCACTTCCTCTCAGGAGCACGAACTGGGCCGCGGTGATCAGCGCCGTGAACACCACGAGGATCAGCGAGATCGCCGTGGCCGAGCCGAGCTGCATCTCGACGAAGGCGCGGTTGTAGATGTAGGCGACGATGGTCATGGTGTCCGTGCCCGGGCCGCCCTTGGTGAGGATGTAGAACTGGTTGAAGGCCAGGAACGAGCCGATCACGGAGATGATCAGCGACATCCCGATCGCGGGCCGGATGATCGGCACCGTCACCGACAGCTCCCGGCGCAGCCAACTGGCCCCGTCGATGTCGGCCGCCTCGTACACCTCCGAGGGGATGCCCTGCATGGCCGAGAGCAGAAGGATCATCGTCAGCCCCGGCACCGCCCAGATCACCAGCAGCGACAGCAGGATCGTGGCCTGTGTGCCATCCAGCAGCCAGGCGGTGGAGCCGTCGGTGATGCCGAGGCCGGCGAGGATCCGGTTGATCACGCCCGAGTTCGGCTGCGCCTCCAGCACCAGCATGTAGCTCAGGGTGGTCAGGCCCACCACGAAGGGGATGAAGAAGATCGTGCGCAGCAGCGTCGAGCCGGGCCGGTTGGCGCGCACGATCACGGCCAGGCCGTAGCCCAGCAGCAGGATCGGCAGGGTCACGATCGCGGTGTACAGCAGGGTGTAGCGCAGCGCCTTCCACATCCCCGGGTCCGCCAGCGCCTGGGTGTAGTTGGCCAGCCCCACGAAGCGGTACTCGCCGATCAGCGGCCAGTTGGTGAAGGAGATGTAGGCGGCGAACACGATCGGGATCAGGGCGAAGAACGAGACCAGGGCGATGGCCGGAGCCACCAGGAGCATCCCGGTTCTCGGGCGGTGGGTCAGCGAACTGGGACGGCGCCGGGGCCGGGGCGGCATCGCCTCGGCCACCGGTCTCGCCCCGGTCGGTCCCAGCCGCGCCTCAGCGTCGAGTGCGGACATCACGGGCTCCTAGAGTTGGGTCTGGGTGAGGATGCGGTCGTACTCGGACTGGGCCTCGGCCATGGCGCCGGGGACGTCGCCGTCGAACACGGCCCGACGGACCATCGCCAGCCACGGCCCGGCCTGCTGGTTGTAGAGCAGGTTGTAGGCCAGCGTCGAGGGCACGTACCCCTCGTCGAGGTTGGTCACCGGCACCACGGCCTGCTCGTAGGTCGAGGAGAACTCCTCGTCGGCGCTGTCGGAGCGAATGGGCATGTAGCCCGAGGCGGGCATCGAGCGCTGCATCTCGAGCTCGAGGCAGTAGCGCAGGAACTGCCAGGCGCCGGACGGGTTGCGGGCGCCGTTGAGGATGCACATGTTGTCCCCGCCGGAGAAGGTGGCCACGCCGCCCTCGGGCCCCGGCAGCAGCACGTTCTGCGAGATCGGCCGGAAGTCCTCCTCGGCCTCGGTGACGCAGACGCTGTAGTTGCCGGGGAAGAAGACGACCTCGCCGGAGCGGTAGTCGTTGCCCCATTGGGCGCCGTCCTCGACGAAGCTGCGCTGCGGCACGAGCTCGTCGACCCACAGCTGGCGGTGGAACTCCAGGACGGCTTCGACCGTCTCGTTCCCGTGCACGTTCCCGGACTGCTCACCGAGCTCACCGGTGAGCAGGTCCGTATCGGCGGCCCAGATCATGGGCTGGATCGTGAAGCCCATGGCACCGGCGGCGTTGCCGGGGAAGGACCATGGGTGCACGTCGGGCAGGGCCTGCTTGATCGTCTGGCAGGCCTCCATCAGGGAGTCCAGGCTGCCGGCGACTTCGCCGAGCTCGAAACCCGCCTGCCCCAGCAGCTCGGTGTTGGCGAACAGGGTGGAGTAGTCCCCGGCGAACGGGGCTCCGTAGATGCGGTCTTGGTAGGTGACCAGGCCGACGTGCCCCGCCGAGAGCTGGTCGAAGAACGGCAGGGACTCGACGAGCTCGGTGACGTCGGCGAAGGCGTCGCGCACGTAGAACAGCGGGCAGTTGATCAGGTCGAAGTCGACCAGGTCCGGCACCGAGCCGCCGCGGATGGAGGTGGCGAGCTTGGTGACGTACTGCGCGTCGGGGATCGGCAGGACCTGGACCTCGAGATCTTCGTGCTCCTCGTTGAAGGCGGCGGCGACGGCCTGGATCGCGGTCTGGGTCGCCGCACGGCACCACACCGTGACCGTGCCGGTGGCGTCCTCCCCGAAGCCGGGCGCCGAGGTGTCCGTCGGCGGGAGGCTGCCGGCGCACCCGGCGAGCGCGGCCAGGCCCGTCGCGCCGGCGCCGAGGCCGAGCCCCGAACGGAGGAGACTGCGCCGGGTGAGCATCATTCCTCCTCGAGGGGCAGCCACACCCGCATCGGCTCCACGCCCCGGTTGGCCCACGCGAAGTAGGGGATCGCGGTCCACGTGGCCGCGGTGCGGGTCTCGGCGGCGTCCGGGCTGCCGTGGACGGGGTAGGGCCAGGCCGCAGCGGAGTCGGAGACCTGGACGACGCTGCCGTCGACGGCCAGCGGCACCGCACCGTCCAGCTCCGCGATCGCAGCGCCGGGCTGCGGGGTCTTGGCGGGGTCGACGGCCGCGTCGTCGACGGTGACCGCGTCCGGCTGGTCGGCGTTCTCCAGGGCGTAGACCAGCGGGCCGCGCTCGAGGGCGACGGCGCCGCGGGAGGCGTCCAGGCGGTGATGGGCGCCGACGAAGCGCGGGGTCAGATCCAGCTGCAGCTCCAGCTCGTCGCCGGGGGAGAAGACCTCCTCGAGCTCGACCTGCTCGGCGTCGGCGGGGATCGGGATCTCCTGGCCGCGCAGCGTCAGCCGTGCGGCGCCGCGGGAGAACGGCGGGATCCGCAGGGTGAGCCGACGGGCCGAGCCCGGAGCCGCGTCGATGCGCAGGCGGACCAGGCCGTCGTAGGGGTACTCGGTGGTGACCGAGACGCGCAGCTCGTCCGAGCCGGCGGCCGCCCCCGCCCCGGTGCTCCAGGTGCCGGTGGCGTACTGGTGGATCTGCAGGCCGTCGGCCGTGGTGGTCGCCACCAGGTGATCCAGGCTCGCAAACGTGCGCATGATGTTGGGCGGGCAGCAGGCGCAGTCGAACCAGCCGCGGCGGCCGTGGGCGATCGAGCGGCCCTCGTCGGCCAGCGCGCCCTCGCGCAGCTGGAGGGAGTTGACGTAGAAGTACTCGGTCCCGGTCAGGGACACCCCGGCCAGGAACGCGTTGTACAGCAGCCGCTCGACGGCGTCGGCGAACTGCGGCTTGCCGGTGGCCAGCAGCAGGCGCCACGCCCACTGGATGGCGCCGATCGCGGCGCAGGTCTCGGCGTAGCCGCGGTCGGTGGTCATCTCGAACGGGTCGCCGAAGGCCTCGAAGTCCCAGCGCGCACCCATGCCGCCGGTGACGTAGGTCTTGGTGGCCAGGAGGTCGGCGAAGACGGCCTCGGTGCGGGCCAGCAGCTCGGCGTCGCCGTCCTCGATGGCCTGGTCGGTGGCGCCGGCGAACAGGTACAGGGCGCGCACCGCGTGACCCTCGACCGACGTCGTCTCCCGCACCGGCACCCGCGCGGAGAAGTACCCGGGCCCGGGTCGGGCGCCGGGGAAGGTCTCCTCGCGGCCGCGCACGTCGAGGAAGAAGCGGGCGAGGTCCTTGATGTCCTCGCGGCCGGTGTAGCGGTACAGCTCCACCAGGGCCATCTCGATCACGGGGTGGCCGCCGGTCGCCGCTCGCCCCTCGGGGCCGAAGATCGTGCGCAGGTGGTCGACGATGCGCAGCGCGACCTCCAGCAGCTCTGTCTCGCCGGCGTTGCGGGCCAGGGCGACGGCGGCCTGGATGAGGTGGCCGTAGCAGTACAGCTCGTGGTTCCAGGCGAGGTTGGTGTAGCGCTCGGCGGGGGAGTGGCGCAGGGTGTGGACGGCGTTGAGGTAGCCGTCCTCCTGCTGGGCAGAGGCGATCAGTGCGGTCACCTCGCGGGCCATCGCGCGCAGGGCGTCGTCGTCCTCGCGGCCCAGCTCGAAGGCGACGGCCTCGAGCCACTTGTAGACGTCGGAGTCCTGGAAGATCATCCCCGAGGCCTCGCCCTGCTCGGTCCCGGCGACGATCCGGAAGTTGCGGAATGTTCCCGAGGCCTCGAGCTGTTCGTAGCCCGACCGCAGTGCTGCCGTGCGGTTGCGCTGCTGGCGGGTGTGCCAGAAGCCGCCGGTGATGCGGGCGGCGCCCGGGTTGAGGGGCCGCAGCACGGCACGGGCCGAATCGGTCGGGACGGCGGGGGCGGCGAGGTATCCGCCGGCGGAGACGGAGGTCAGCGACTCGGAGGTGGGAGCCTCGTGCGTCTGGCGTTCACCGGTGGGGGATGCGCCGTCGGCGAGGCCGGAGCCGCTCGTGGGGGCGGGCGCGGAGGTCGATGCATGGGTCATCTGGGACGAGCCTCACTGTGTGCGTCGTTGCGGAAAGTGCAGAAATCGCGTTTCTGTGGAGATAATGGCATGTGTTCCCGCGGTGCCACAACCCCCGCCGTCCACCCCGCCGATCCCGGCGGAGCCCGGGAGCACGCCAGGAGGTCACGTGAAGAACATGTCGAAGCCGATGCCGCGCATCGCCGATGTCGCCGCGCTCGCCGGGGTCTCGGTCAGCACCGCCTCGAAGGCTCTGAACGAGACGGGACAGCTGCGCGCGGACACCCGGGCGCGGGTCAAGGAGGCGGCCTCCGAGCTCGGCTTCGTGATCGGGGCCAACGGCCGCGGCCCGGCCGATACTCGCACGTACACCGTGGGCCTGCTGACCACGGACAGCTTCGGCCGCTTCACCATCCCGCTGCTGATGGGCGTGGAGGATGCGCTGGCCGCCGGGAAGATGGCGATCATCCTGTGCGACACCCGGGACGACGTGCTGCGCGAGCGCCACTACCTGCAGTCCCTTCAGGAGCGGCGGGTGGACGGCCTGATCATCACCGGCCGCACCACCGACCCCCGGCCCTCGATCGGCCTGGATCTGCCGACGGTCTACGCCTTCTCCCCGTCCGATGACCCCGAGGACTTCGCGGTGGTGGCCGACGAGGGGGCCGGCGCGGCGATGGCCGCCGAGCATCTGGCCTCGATGGGCTCGCTCCGCATCGTCCACGTCACGGGGCCGCAGCGCCACCACTCCGCCTCCTCCCGCGCAGTCGCGGTGGCCGAGTCGCTGGGGGAGTCCCTGATCGCGCCGCCGCTGTTCGGGCACTGGTCCGAGGAGTGGGGCCGCAACGCGGTGGACATGCTGCTGGCTTCCCATCCCGACGTGGACGGTTTCTCCTGCGGCTCGGACCAGATCGCCCGCGGGGTCACCGACCGGCTGCGCGAGAGGGGCATCGAGGTGCCCGCCCAGGTGCGGGTTGTCGGCTTCGACAACTGGGACGTGATGGCGCTGGCCTCACGGCCTCGGCTGACCACTGTGGACATGGGGCTGGCGGAGCTGGGGCGCCTGGCCGGTCGCACTCTGCTGGACCTGGTCGAGGGCGAGGATGAGCCGCCCCGGCGCCAGGTCCTCACGCCCCGCCTGGAGGTGCGGGGCTCGAGTTTGTGAGGGCGGCGTGTGCCGCCACGCCGCTATCCGCGAATCTGGCTGACCAGGTCCTCCAGTGCCACAGCGGGATCCTCGGTGACGGAGCGGATGGCGGTGAGGGTGGCATAGCCGTCCGCCAGCAGGGCCGCGTCACTGCCTGGACGCGGCCGGGCGGAGGGCGAGGACACGGCCAGGCGGACATGGTCGTCGGCCCCCTCGTCCCTCTCGGTCGCCGTGGTCTGGGCGACGCCGAACTCGGCCAGGGTCGCCGCCCGGAGCTCGGGGAGGGTGTCCCCGGCGGAGATCGGCACGTTGAGGTTCAGGACGGTGCCGCGGGGCTGCTCGGCGAGGCGGGGGATGACCTGCTGGGCCAGGGCGGATGCCGCCGTCCAGTCCAGCACCTCGGACCCCGTGGGCGCTTCCTGCGAGACGGCCAGCGGTCGCAGCCCGTTGACGCCTCCGGTCAGGGCGGCCCCCACCGTTCCCGAGTGGAGGACGACCTGGCCGACGTTGATGCCGCGGTTGATGCCGGAGAGGACCAGATCCGGCGTCGGGCCGAAGGTGCCATGGCCGGCGAGGAGCGTGATGAGCCCGGGGCCGGCCTCCACGGCGAAGGCGGTCACTCCGTCGAGGCCGGCGAGTCCGCGTCGCTCGTACAGGATGCGGCCGTCCTCCTGCGCCACCGTGATGGAGGCGCTGCTGCCGCTGGCCTCGGAGGCGGGGGCAGCGATGAGCAGTTCGAGCCCCGCGTCGAGGGCGGCCTGCGCGAGGCGGTGGAGCCCCGGGGAGTCGATGC
Organism: Brachybacterium sp. SYSU DS0246; assembly: GCF_059391765.1. Lineage (NCBI taxonomy): Bacteria > Bacillati > Actinomycetota > Actinomycetes > Micrococcales > Dermabacteraceae > Brachybacterium > Brachybacterium sp. SYSU DS0246. The sequence continues at coordinate 181,376 of NZ_JBZXYT010000001.1, forward strand.
CGTCGTCGTTGGTGACGAGCGCCGTGAGGGCCCGCTCCATCACTCGTCTCCCACGGAGTCGAGGGGGCGGATGCTCACCAGCTCGCGCAGCCGGTGGACGGTCTCGCGGGTGCCCGAGCCCAGTCCGTGACGGGTGACGTTCAGGGCCCCGGCGGCCGCGCCCAGCGTCACGGCCTCCTGGAAGTCGGCTCCGGCCGCCATCGCGGCCGCGACCCCGGCGGTGAGCGAGTCGCCGCCGCCATGGGTGTCCACGACCTCGAGCGTGGGCATCTGCACCTCGCTCAGCTCCCCGTCCGACAGCAGCAAGGTGGGCTCGTCCGCGCGAGTGACGATCGCATGGGAGGCCCCTTCCGACGTCAGCTGCTGCATCGCGCGGACCAGCTCGGGCACGTCGGTGCCCGCGGCGCGACCGTCGGCCTCCAGCTCATCGTGGGCGGTCTTGACGACGCTGAGACCACCGGCGAGTGCCATGGTCAGCCGCTTCCCCGAGAGGTCGGCGATCACCTGGCAGCCCACCGTGTTCAGGTCGGAGGCGAGCCTCCGGTAGATCGTCGCGGGCACGATGTCCTCCCTCACCGCGCCGCTGAGCATCACGGTCCCGGCGTCCATGCCGGCCTTGAGCGTGAGGCCGTAGAGCTCGTCGAGGTCGTGGCGGGTGATCCGGTCTCCGCCGGCCTCGGCGATGCTCACCCGTTCGCCGTCGCGGCGGTCGTGGATGTAGGCGCCGTTGTGCGCGCTGCCGTCGACGGCGAGCAGCTCGATCCCCTCATCGTCGATCAGGTGGCGAAGCAGGCGGCCGGTCTCGCCGGCGATCACGGAGCACATCGTCACCTCGACGCCGAGGGCGCGCAGCATCCGTGCATGCCAGATTCCCTGACCACCGGCGTGGATGTGGATCTCCGGCTCCCCGTGCTGCCCCTCCACCGTCACGGTGAGCACGGGTGCGGGCGCGAAGACGACGACGTGTCCCATGTGCGCTTCCTTCCGTCGACCTGTCCGGGTCGCTGGCACCGCAGGGTACGTGGCGGGAACTCGCAGGGGAACGGTTGGTCCGAGTGGTCGGTCGGTGCCTGCGTAGCGGGTAGGACCCGGGTGGCATCGGGCACCTGGCAAGAAAGTGGGACCCGGGTGGCATCGGGCACCTGGCAAGAAGGTGTAGCACAGCGGCACGCGACCCCTCTGAGAGAAGGGCACGGGCCGCTCAGCTACAGGTTCGTGCCAGCGCCCGCCGCGCTGGCGGAGGAGAGTTGGGCGAGAACCGGTTTCGACCTATTGGGCGGTACTCCAGCCTCCCGACGCGGCATATACGGGCGCGCCTGGTCGTGTGAGTACCGCTCAGCAGGATGCGGCACGCCGCCCCGCGCTGCAGCGAGCGCGCCTGGTCCTTGCGCCGCGCGCCTACCCCTCCCGAGCCTGTTCCGTGCGCCGCCCGCGCGCCTACCCCTCCCGCGCGACACGGAAGGCCGGCAGCACGACCTCCTCGCGCAGCTCCCGCCGCTGCTCGGCGGGGGCGAAGCCCGCATCCAGGCCCGTCAGCACGATCTGCTCCAGATCCTCGAGGCTCCAGTCGAAGGTGCTCGCGGAGATCGCCATCTCCCGGGAGGTGCTGGTGCGGCTCATCAGCCGGTTGTCCGAGCTGATCGCCACCGCGAAGCCGTGCTGGTGCAGCGGACCGACGGGGTGGCCGGCGAGATCGGTCGCGGCGCCGGTCTGCAGATTCGAGCTCGGGCACACCTCGAGGCAGACCTGCTCTCGGTGGATGCGGCCGGCGGTCGGCCCGAGCTCGTCATCGGAGATGTCCTCGATCAGCCGCACGCCGTGCCCGATCCGCTCGGCCCCGCAGTCCAGTGCGTCGGCGATCGAGGCGGGCCTGTCGGCCTCGCCGGCGTGGATCGTCACCCGCACCCCGTGGCGCCGGGCGAGGTCGAACTGGGCGCGGAACCGGCTCGCAGGGAAACCGGCTTCGGGCCCGGCGAGGTCGATGCCCACCACGCCGGAATCGCGACGGGCGCGGGCGATCTCGACCAGGTCATCGCTGGGCTCGAGGTGACGGAGGTAGGCCAGCAGCTGGCCGACGACGATCCGGTGCCCGCCGGCCGCGGCAGCCGCCACGCCCTCGTCGAGCCCGTCCTGGACGGCCTGGACCGCCTCATCGAGGGTGAGCCCGGCGCCGGTGTGCTGGTGGGGAGCCCACCGAGTCTCGGCGTAGACGACCCCGTCGGCGGCCATGTCCTCCACGAATTCGCGGGCGATGCGGCGCAGCTCGGGAGCCGTCTGCATGAGGGCGAGGGTGCGCTCGAAGGTGGAGAGGTAGGCCGGCAGGGAGCCGGAATCGGCGGTGGCGCGGAACCACTCGGCGATCTCCTCCGCGCTCTGACCGGGCGGGTCGATGTCGTGGTCGCGGCACAGCTCGAGCACGGTCTCGGGGCGCAGGCCGCCGTCGAGGTGGTCGTGCAGGGCGACCTTGGGCAGGGACCGGACGTCATCGGCGTGGAGGTGCATCAGGGCAGGATATGCCGAGCCTGTGTTCTTGTACTGCTGCGACAGGACCTCGGCGGCGTGGGCGTCGGCCCGGCACGTCGACATCGGCACCTGCTCGAAAGAACTGCGCGGCACGGGGTCGCGACACAGGCGAGCAGTGCGGGCCTCGTCCCAGTCGACATGCACGAACCAGCCGCCCTCCTCATGGGCAACGTCCCGCACGACCCCGACGGCACATACCTCCTGTCGCCGGGAGAGGTAGGCCCAGATCAGGTCGCCGATCTGCATCGTGCGGAACCCGCTGCGCAGGCACCACCGCTCGACCGGCTGCGACCGTGCGATCGCCTCCCACACGGCGGTGGCATCGCGCCTCTCGAGCCAGTCACCGGGTTGGTGCTCGAGATGGGCGGCCGGGTTGACGGGCAGCAGCCACTGCGTGCGGGCGGTGCCGTCCGGATCGGTGCCGATCGAGTGATGCGCGTTCACATAAGTCCTATCCGTCGCCCGGGCGCCACGAGGCGTCAGGATAAGAGTTATCCGTACACCTCACGTCGCGCTCTCTTCGATGACTGGGGCGACAGCGGCTCGGGCGCGGATATGCGAGAACCCGGGTGGCCTTTCCAGCAGCGCTCTACAGATGTAGTGTGCTCTACATCTGTAGAGAGTGAGTGACGTACGGGGGATAGGCCATGCGGATCCTGATCGTGGGCGCCGGCATCGCCGGCCTGACGCTCGCGGCGCTGCTGCAGCGTCAGGGCGAGTCGCCGACGGTGATCGACCGCCGCCACGAGGACGCCGACCTCGGCTACGGCCTGGCGCTGTGGCCGCACGGCAGCCGCGTCTTCCACGCCCTCGGCGTCCACGACGCCTTCATCGAGCGCAGCGAACCGATGAGCCGCTACGTTGCCCGGGACGGGGCCGGCACCGAGCTGACCTCCTCGTCGATGCCCGAGAGCATCGCCGACTACGGCCACCTCGGCATCATCGACCGCGGCGATCTGCTGGGCATCCTGCGCGACGCCGCCGACGGCCTCGACCTCCGCGACGGAGTCAGCATCGAGCACCTCACCCCGCGCGGCGAGCAGGTCGAGACCGTGCTGAGCGATGGCACCGAGGCGAGCTTCGACCTCGTCGTCGGCGCCGACGGGATCCGCTCCCGGGTGCGAGAGCTGATGCTCGGCCGGCGGATACCCGACCACGACACCGGCTGGGGCTGCTACGTGTGGTGGGCCGACGCCGACCTGGCGGCCCCGGGGGAGACCACCGAGCGCTGGGGCGCCGGCAGCTTCCTGGGCACCTACCCCAGCCGCGACCAACTGTGCGTCATCGCCGGGGCGCCGCTGGAGACGCTCCGCGGCGATGCGGCCGACGGGGTCGGCCGCGCCGACGGGGCCGGCCGCGCCGCCCGCCTCGCCTCTCTGCTTCGGCCCTACGGCGTGCCAGTCGACCGCTACCTCGCCGACCTCCCGGCCGACGACGAGCCGCTGTTCCTATGGCGCATGGCCGACGTGCGCTCACCGCTTTGGACCGACGGCCGCATCGCCCTGGTCGGCGACGCGGCCGCCGCGTTCCTGCCCACCGCCGGCATCGGAGCGTCCATGGCACTGGAATCCGCCGCCGCCCTGGCCAACGAGCTCTCCCGCACCGACGAGACGTACGTGGCCAAAGCGCTGAAGCTCTACGAACGCCGACGGCGCCGGCGGGTCGAGGGCGCCCAGACTCAGTCGCGCCGGCTGGCGAAGCTGATGTTCGTCCGCTCACCGGTCGCGGCCTGGGCCCGCGACCAGGCCCTGCGCCACGCCACCATGGAGCAGGTCGTCGGCCCGCTGATCAAGGACCTCCGCCGGCCGATCTGAGGCGCCGCCTCCCCGCGGAACCGGACCGCTCAGCGGGGTAGGTTCCCAAAAGGTCCCACCAGGTGGAACCTCTCGGAACCGAGTTGCTCCGAGTAGGCACCGAGAGCGGAGGATCTGGCATGCGTGGCAAGGGCGAGCACGAGAGAGGAGGGGCCATGTCGGCTGCGGATGAGCGCCGGGAACGGATCGCGGACGCGGTCATCGACGTCCTCGCCGAGCGCGGGAGCCGGGGCCTGACCCATCGGGCGGTCGACGAGGTGGCGGGGCTGCCGACGGGCTCGACCTCCTACTACTTCCGCACCCGCGCGGCCCTTCTCGCCGCGGCCGTGCCCCGACTGGCCGAGCTCGACGTCTGGGCGCTGGACGGCAGCGACCAGCACCAGCAACTCGTGGCCATCCTCCACGACGCGCTGCACGGAGCCGGCCGGCGCCGCACTCTCGCCCGCTACGAGCTGGTGCTGGAGGCCGCGCGACGTCCAGAGATCCAGCGCGCCATGGCGGAGGGCAATGCCCGCGTCATCCAACGCGTCGCGGCCCTGTTCCCCGCGGCCTCGGATGCCGAGGCGCAACGCCGCGCCCGCGACGTGCTCGCCCTGGTCGACGGGCTGTTGCTGTTGAACGTGACCTGTCCGGAACAGCAGCGCATCCCTGCCGAGGAGATCGCCGCGTCGGTGGTCCGGGTACTCGAGCTGCCTTGAGCCCCGTGACTTGGGCCGGGAGCGGCCCGGAGCCCCGTGACCCTGGCCCTGCCCATCCCTGAGCCAGGTGACCCTGAGCCTCGGAAGGCCTGAGACAGGGGTGGCGATAGCTGCCGGCGGCGGTCACCACCGTGTGGTCCGACGACGGATATCGGGTGCGCCCGCTCGTTGCCCATGCCACGATCGCGAGCGAATGCCGAGCGCATAGCAGGGCCGCGACGCCTCGCCAGGATCTCTGTGCTGACCTGGTGGCATACGCGTCTGTACCGTCGGCGCGCCTGACCACTCTGATCACGGTCACGATCAGCGTGGCCACCTTGTACGTGGCCCTGTTCGTGCTGAACCTCGACGTGGCGTGGTTCCTGGTGCCCCAGGAGTACTTGGAGACCACGCTCATACACAAGGCCGCATTGGGCACGTACATGTCGCTGGCTTAGGGCTTCTCGACCATGGGCGTGCTCGCCGGCGCGGTCGGCTCCAGCTTCGAGTCCGACGAGTCCGTGCGGCAGGTCGCCTACGGCCAGCGCGAGAAGTACCGGCTGCGCAGCATCGGTGACTCCACCGAGTCCCCGGCGGAAATGGCGCGCGCCGAGTGAGACGGGTCGACCCGGCGGCGATGGCGCGCGCGGAGTCAGGCACCTCGGCCCCCGCGGAATCGGCGCACGGAGCGAAACCGGCCGGCCCGCCTGTGGTGACACGGGACGACCGCGGCGACGCCCGGCCTCACCGCAGCAGGATCAGCTGGCGCAGCCACGGCACGTGCTCGCCCAGCAACGCGAACATCCCGTCCCCGAGCACGGCCAGGGCGCCGGCCGAGAGTACGGCCGCCAGCGCGCCCTGCAGCAACTGGCGGCGCGGCCCGATCAGCTCCATCACCCGCTCCGCGAAGCGTTCGTGCCGACCGACGGCTGCGGCGATCGTGACCGCCACCAGCGGAGCCTGGTAGACGAGGTTCCACAGCACCAGCAGCAGCGCGCGCACCGCCAGCCGCGGCTCCTGGGCCGCCATGCCCACGGAGATCGCGAAGCCCGGGTCGGCCAGGGCGGTGCCCGCGAACGCGACGCCGGCCATGACCAGCGGCACGGCGCCCAGGCGCTGCGGGGAGCTGCGGTTCTGCAGCGGGCCGTGCGGCGTGGGCGGCCGCCCGGCCTCGCGCGCCTGGTGCACGGCGAAGCCCGCGAGAGCGAGGCCGGCCACGACCTCGATCGCCCCGATCGCGTCGCTGGATTCCAGGACCGGCCGCAGCCAGCGCTCCAGCAGCGTCAGCAGCGGGTGCAGGAAAAGGGTGGCGGCGATGATCACCGTGGCGTAGCCGCCGTGGAAAGCCAGCAGATGGCGCAGGCGACCTCCGCGCAGCAGCACGCTGATCGCGATCACGCCGCCCAGCACGTCCACCGTGACCACGGCCAGCCCGAAGAATGCGAGAATCCCGGCGAAGGTCATGTCCGCAGGCTACGAGACTCTCAGAACCTCGCACGACAGGGTAAGTCGCCCGCACGTATGGGGGCCCTTCACCTGCGCGGGCGCTTAGTTCCCGCGGCCGTCAGGCCAGCGGGACTCGGCCGCCTGAATTTATCGGTGGGTCACCACCTGATGCTTCACTGCGACGTCACGTTGCCACAACGACACCGGCTCGGGAGGCCCTATCCCGGCATCCGTCCCGGCCACGCCGCACGGCCGTCGCCGCCTGTCACCACCGGCTTCGTCATCGGCTCTCTGGCCCGCTTCTCCCTGCTGGATTCCCGCCAGTTCCGCGACCCCGAGCCCGAGCTGCGGGTCGATTTCACCGATCCCGCTGCCGAGACCATCGGTGTGGAGCTGGTGTGCACCTCGGTCGCCTCCGACCGGGACGGAGCCCAGAACGACGGCTACACGTCGGATTGGACCCAGCACGAGTAGTCTGAGGTCTCTTCGTAACGTGGGTGCCGGCACCGGGTGTCGTGGCTGCGACCAGCAGTGATGCTCCAGGGAAGGACAGCATCATGGAACCGAGATGTGCGGTCGTGGTCGGCTTGGACGTGGTTAAGAGCGAGCATCACGCCTGCGCTCTGGACCCCGACGGGAACCGGCTGTTCGACAAGCCTCTGCCGCAGGACGAGGCCCAGCGCCGAGAGCTGTTCACCAGCCTGCAGAACCATGGCGAAGTGCTGATGGTCGTCGGCCAGCCCAACCCCAACACCATCGGTGCGCTGCCGATTGCAGTCGCCCGCGACGTCGGTTGCACCGTCGCCTATCTCCCGGGGCTGGCGATGCGGAAGGCCGCGGACCTGTATCCGGGCAGGTCGAAGACCGATGCGCGGGATGCGTTCATCATCGCCGACACCGCTCGCACCATGCCCCACACCCTTCGCAGCGTGGACCGTGACAGCGAGGTCCTCTCTTCCCTGAAGGTCCTCGCGGGCTGCGATAAGGACCTCGCCCATGAGACCACGAGGGCTCTGAACCGGATTCGCTCTCTGCTGGCGCAGATCCATCCCGCCCTCGAATGGGTCGTCACCGGTGGGAGCCTGGCCACGGGCTGGTCCTCGACCTCCTGGAGAAGTTCGGCGGCCCAACGGGGCTGAAGGCTGCGGGGCGCGGCAGAGTGCTGCGGTTCGCCCGCTCCCGTTCCCGGCGCGGTCCCGAAGCGCTGGTCGACCAGACCTTCAGTGCACTTGGCGAGCAGACCGTGGTCGTTCCCGCCACCGCGGCGGTGGAGATGGTGGTCCCACGGGTTGCTGGTCAGCTCAAGGAGCAACGGGCCACCGTGGCTCGGGAGGTCGAGGCAACGTTGGAGGACTTCGCTCTCGCTTCGGTCTTGATGAGCATGCTGGGGATCGGCATCAAAACCGCCGCTCAAATCCTCCTGGCCATCGGCGACGGCACCGCCTTCGAGCCCGCGAGGAGTCCTCCGAGCTGGGTGATGCGCGTCGGCGGATCCGGCCGCTGGAGCAGGAGAACGAGGTCCTGCGCCGCGCGGCCGCCTACCTCTCGCAGGCGAACCTGCCGGGAAAATCCTCTTGTGGCTGACCGATATCACCGAGCACTGGACCGACGAGGGCAAGCTCTACCTCTGCGCGATCAAGGACGTGTTCTCTCGCGGGATCCTCGGCTACTCCATCAGCGACCGGATGAAGGCCCGACTGGCGGTAAAGGCCTTGGACAAGGGCGTGCCACGGGACAGACCTCCGCGATGAGCCCTGGTAGGCCCGCGCCCGGAGGCCCCGGCTCCAGCACTGGGGTCCGTGGGCGGCTGAAAGCCACTACTTCACACCCACGGGCTCCAGGTCGTGAGCCTCTGGGCAGGGCGGCAAGGAGTCTGGGATGAGGAACAATATGGGTTCTCCCGGGTTTACGTGTTCATCGTGGTCCACTGCGGCGCGCAGGAGGTTCAGTCCAGTGGTGTCGATGTGGAGCGTTTCAGTCAGGTCGACGGTGACCTGACCCGCGGGATGCATATCGCGTGCCTTGAGGATCAGGGAGAACAGCGCCTGCTGGGATTCTTCGGTGAGGCAGCCCGTGGTGACGAGCCGCATCGCTCTACTATCGATCTCGGCGCGGACGATCACGGAGATGTTGTGAGTCATGAGGGAGAAAGAGGTCCGTCCTTCGAGGGTGGGCGACTGGCCGCCGCCGGTGACGACCCGAGGCCGACAGCCCCACCGTACGGTGCTGGCTGTGCAGGCTGGCGTCGACGCGTTCATGGTCACCGACCGTGAGGTAGGTACGACATCGCGACGACAGAACGGAATGCCGGGCGGCGTGGGCCTCTGCGTGTGCGGGGTCTGGGACCGGGACCGTCTCGCTGCGGACAATTGTGTCGATGCGATGCTGAGGGCATGGACTCGACGACCCCGATCCTTGGTTTATGTGCCGATCCTGGCGTTCCGGAGCGTGTCGCTGCGTCGATCGCCGACGACTTGACCGGACAGCTTTTCCGCAAAACTGGTCTGCGGTGGCGGGTGGAGGTCAGCGAAGAAGCGCTGCCGCTGGCCCCCGATGGCACCATTCAGCTGCTCGAGCACGCGCCACGGTTGCTGGCAGAGCACGGATGGGAGTCCTTCGTCTACCTCACCGATCTGCCGCGGTACCTTGATGATCACCCGGTGCTGCTCCAAGTGAGTACCGATGCCCGCGCCGCGCTGATCTCGCTGCCCCCGCTCGGCGCGGTACGAGTTGCCCCGCGGATTCGTGAGTTGCTGATCACGCTGGTGGGGGCGGCCTCATCCGCTGCAAGCCCGGACGCGCCGGCCATCGAGGCTGCAGTCAGTCGTGTGAAGGTCGAGCAGCGTCCGTCCTCCGACGAGAACGACCTGATGATCACGATGCTGACGGGACGCTTCCGCGCGGTGCGCATGTTGGCCGGGATGCTGCGCAGCAACCGCCCGGGTCGTTTGCTGCCGGCCATGACCGGAAGTTTCACCGTGGCTGTCGCATCTGGCGCCTTCGGCGTGTTCTACGGGACCCTGGCGAGCGTGGCCGATCCCCTGTCGAGCCTCCGCCTGCTGCTGGTCAGCGTCCTCGTCATCGGCGCTCTGACAAGCTGGCTGATCGTGTCGAACAACTTGTGGAACCGTGAGCCCCAGCAGAGCGATATATGGCAGACGCGCCTGGATAATATCTCCACGATCATCACCGTGGGAGTCAGCGTGGTGCTGATGTATCTCATCCTCTTCGCCGTCATGCTCGCGCTGTCGCTGGCGCTCATCGACGCGGGCTATCTCCGCGGCGAGTTGATGCACCCGATCGGCCTGGGCGACTACATCGACCTGGCATGGCTGACGGCGTCTCTGGGCACTCTGGCAGGTGCACTGGGGTCGAACTTCGACAACGAGGACGCGGTGCGCTTGGCCACCTACAGCCAGCGGTATCACGAGCGGCGTGAGCTCTTCGACACCTACGAGAAGACCAGGACGGGGCAATGAACGTCAGGACTCACCCAGGAGCATTCTCAGCACGGACCTGATGCGCTGATTGCGGCCGTCACCGGGTCACCGCAGCGTCGCTCAGGCCTGTGTGCTGATGGAGGCCGGATCTTCCCCGTGGGCAGGTTTGAGGAAGGCCCGAACCAGCTTGGCGAGATCGTTCATCGGTGCATCGTCGTGCGGATTGCTCTGCATGGCGCGCACAGTCTCCTCACGAGCAGCGAGGTTAAGTACCAAGGCGAGCACCGCCCGACTGGCGAATGGCGGGTCGATGCCGTCCCGGAGGAGACACTTCTCGTCGAGCTGGGCAAAGCACTGCTCGAGCACGTGTTCATGCACCCGATGCAACCGAGCCACCCGAAACCGGCTGGGAAGATCCTTGCTCACGGCCTCGGCATCCAAAGTGGCCAGGAGCTGGATCGGGTGAGACGCCGGATGCCACACCTCTGCCAGTGCCCGCAGCAGCGCGTCACCGTCGGTGCAATACTCGTCGAGATGATCGAGGGCACTCTGCGCGCGCGCTTCTAACCGATCCAGCACAGCATTCAAGAGCGCTTCTTTCGACCCAAAATGATGCAGCATTCCCGGGTGAGACAGACCCACATGGCTTGCGATATCTCGCAGGCTCGAGGCGTGGTACCCGTGCTCGGCGAACATCTCCGCGGCGCCATCGAGAACCTCCTCCCCGCGGGAGGTGTGATGGGCACCTGCTGGGCGACTGCGGTCCGTCGCTCCCGGTGACCGTGGCGGCGTTGCAGGCTCAGACGCGTCGGACGGTGGAAGCTTGCTCAGAGGCGTTTCCCGCTTGGGAGAACCACCTGGATGCTCAGCACGATCCGTAGTCGTCGGTTTAACGGTGCTCAATGCTTCAGCCTGTCTGTCGCCTGCCGGGTGACCTGCCACGAAGCTTCAGAGGGCAGGCAGTCCCGCCCCGCTGGAGGTCCGTTCTCATCTAACTGAAGAGTACCGGATCCGATTTCGGAACGCCGCTCGTTCTCGAGAGACGGCCTCGGCAGAGCGCCGCTTCCCGAAGAGCCGCGTGGCCAACGTGCTCGTCGGCAGCGGCAAACTTGCGACAGAGCTGGACCGACTGGATCTGATCGACGAGTACACGTTCCTCGTCCATCCCATGATCGCCGGCCACGGCCCCACCCTGTACCAGGACGGACTGCCCAGCACCCGACGACTCGATCTGAACTCGGCGGAGCCGCTCAGCAACGGCGCGGTCGCCATGCACTATCGACGGGCTGATTGAGGTCCGTCATCCGAAGACGGCGCACCTCGAGATGTCACCTATCCGTGCAGCAGTCCCGGTTGAAATCCGCAATCTTGGCTGCCTTCATCACGCCGGCGGACGGCTGAACAAGCCCCATCTACGGCCTCGCCCTCCCTCCAGATCCCTTCTAGAGACAGGGTCTGCACGCGCGCTAGTGCCTTATAGAATCTGGATCCTGTCCCGGCCACCTCTGCGGGATCCACTCCACGACCCGCCGCATCACCGTGGCGACCGGGTCGCATCGCCCGCCCGGATCGCCTCGGTGACCTCGAGGTGCAGCTGGAGTCCATGAGGGTCATGAACCGGCCCAGGTTTGATGCTGCTGCTGTTTGAGTCCGGAAGGATGGACAGCATGCCGAAGAAGATCGATCCCCAGCTGCGCGCGAGGTGCGTGCGGCTCGTGCGCGAGCACCAGCAGGAGTACCCCACCCTGACCGCGGCGACGGCCGCGGTCGCCCGCCAGGAAGGCGTCTCGCGGGAGTCCGTGCGGCGCTGGCTGGCCCAGGCTGACGTCGACAACGAGACGAAGCCGGGCGTGACCAGTGAGGAGTCTGCCGAGGTCAAGCGACTGAAGGCGGAGGTCAAGCGGCTCCGGGAGGACAACGAGATCCTCCGGCGGGCCTCGATTTTCTTCGCGGGGGAGCTCGACCCCCGAGGCCGCTGATCCTCGCGTTCATCGACGAGATGAGGGCCGAGGGCTACGCAGTCGAGTCGATCCTCCGCGTCCTGCGCCAGCAGGGCCTGGAGATCGCTGCGAGGACCTACCGCGCCTGGAAGCGCCCAGCCAGCAACCTCAGGTCAGATCCTCACGAAAGCCAAGCGTCCAACCACTTCAGCAACGCGACACTAGGACTGCCGGGTGTCGTGTCCATCAGCGTTGTTCGTGGCGGACTCAGAGGGCTCGGTGGCTCCGCGCCCCCAGCTCATCAGGATGCTGAGCTTCTCCGCCGCGGGCGAGCCGACGTCGGCGGTGTAGGTGGAGAGGAACTGCCCTCCTGACTCCGGGACCTCCAGGGTCTCGTAGTTGAGTGTCATCACCCCGACGGTGGGGTGGAAGATGCGCTTGGTGCCGTGCCCGTGCTTGAACAGGCGGTAGTCCGCCCAGAACCGGGCGAACTCCGGCGACGCCACCGACAGCTCGCCGACCAGCTCCTCCAACTCCGCATCTGGCTCGGCGGGGTTGTGCGCCGCCCGCAGCGCGGCAACGGTGGGTCCGGCGACCTCCTCCCAGTCCGGGTACCGGGTGCGGTTGGATGCGTCGAGGAACAGCCATCGGGCAACATTCCGGTCGCGCGCCGGCACGGCGGCGAAGTCCGCTAGCAGGATCGTGGCTGACTGGTTCCAGGCCAGGATCTCCATGCGCGGTCCCTGGAGCAGCGCCGGAACAGGATCTATGGCGTCGACCAGGGCACGCATCCCGACCCGCGCCCGCGGCCTGGCCGTTCGCTGCGTGTGCGGGCTTCCCGGCTGCGGGCTGACAAGGCCGCGCAGGTGCTGCCGTTCCAGCGGGTTGAGCCGCAGCGCGTCCTCGATAGCAGTGAGGACCTGGTCCGAGACATTGCCGATGCGTCCCTGCTCCAACCTCGCGTAGTAGTCGACGCTCACCCCGGCCAATGCGGCCACCTCTTCGCGGCGCAGCCCCCGGCGCCGGCGCGGAACCGGCGACGGCGGTAAACCGACAGCCTCCGGATCAATCTGTGCCCGGCGTGAAGTCAGGAACTCGCGCAATCCGTTCAGCGTTGTCATCCTCCCAGTCTGCCGTCGCGCTCAAGCCCCTGGCCGGTGTAGCAGGTAGTGCGAGTACCAGTTGCCAGAGGGCGTGCTATCTGGTTCCCCTGGCCCCTGCGTGCTGATGGCATGGATGTCGTCACCAATCAGACCGGCATCTGTTCCCCGATGCCACCCACGTAGGAGGACGACCATGACTGAGAACCTCACCGGAACCGTCGCGATGATCAGCGGAGCCTCCAGCGGCATCGGCCGCGCCGCGGCCCGCCGCCTCGCCGGCGCGGGCGCTTCCGTTGCCCTCGTCGCCCGGCGCGCCGGCCGGCTCGAAGAGCTTGCCGCCGAGCTGCGCGCCGACGGTGGCACCGCCCTGGTCGTCGCCGCTGACCTGACCGACGCCGACACGGCGGCCGCCGCCGTCGAGACCACCGTCACTGCGCTCGGCCGACTGGACACGCTGGTCAACGCCGCAGGCGTCATGCTCAACGGCGCCTCTGACGAGACACCACTGTCCGAGTGGGACCGGATGGTCGACATCAACCTGCGCGGATTGATGTACGTGACCAAAGCCGCTCTGCCTCACCTGCTGGTGGCGGCGCAGCATGGCCCTCGTTCGGTTGCCGACGTCGTGAACATCTCCTCTGTTGCCGGCAGGTTCGCTGCCCCGACCGTCGCTCTGTACAACGCGACCAAGTTCGCAGTGACCGGCGCGACCGAAGCCTGGCGCCAGGAGTACACCACCCGCAGCCTGCGCTTCTCGGTCATCGAGCCCGGCCGCACCGCCAGTGAGCTGTTCGAGCACAAGGCCAACTCCGACACCGACTTCACCGCCGCATTCGGTGACGTCGAGGCATTGCACACCGACGATGTCGCCGACGCCGTCGGCTACATCGTCACCAACCCGCGGCGCGTCGCTGTCAACGAGATCGTCATCCGCCCCACCGATCAGCCCTGACCTGGGCCAAGCCGCCGGATTCGCTCATGCACCACCCGGACGGCGCACGGGGGGTTCGAGGCGCACCTGGCGCCGCGTCGCCCATGCGTCCTCCGGCGTTCATCGAGGAGAAACCGTCGGGTGCTTGACTGTGATGTCACACCGTCACGACGACACCAGCTCGGGAGACCCCATGCCGGCACCTGCCCCGCCCACCTCGCTCAGCCGCCGTCGCCTGCTGCAGGCCAGCGGCGCCTCGGCCGCCCTGCTCGCCCTCGGCATCAGCGCCCCCGAGGCCGACGCCGAGCCGCTGCCGCACCGCGAGAACCTCTTCGGCCTCGGCGTGGCCAGCGGCGCACCCCGGCCCGACGGCGCGGTGCTGTGGACCCGCCTGGCCCCCGAGCCGCTGGCGGAGGACGGCCACGGCGACATGCCGCTGCGCAACGTGAGCGTGCGCTGGCAGGTGGCCCGCGACGCCGAGTTCAGTGACATCGTCCAGCGCGGCCAGGCCCTCGCCCAGCCGGAGCTCGCCCACTCCGTGCACCCGCGCGTCGAGGGGCTCGAGCCCGCGACGGAGTACTTCTACCGGTTCCTCGTCGGGAAGCAGACCAGCCCCGTCGGCCGCCTGCGCACCCTGCCCGCGGAGGGCGCCGACGTGGACTCCTTCTCCGTCGGCGTGGTCTCCTGCCAGGCCTGGTACCACGGTCACTTCACCGCCCACAAGCATCTGGCCGCGGAGGAGGACCTCGACCTGGTGGTCTTCGTCGGCGACTACATCTACGAGTACGGCATCACCGAGTCGAACCTGTGGCGCCAGGGCGCCGAGGTCTCCGCCGCCCACGGCGTGGAGATCGAGACGCTCGAGCAGTACCGGCTGCGCTACGCCCTGTTCAAGTCCGATCCGCACCTGCAGGCCGTCCACGCCCGCGTGCCGGCCGTCGCGGTGTGGGATGACCACGAGGTCCAGAACAACTACATCGCGGACACCTCGGCCTACGCGATCCCGCCGGAGCTGTTCACCTATCGCATCGCCGTGGCCTACCGCGCCTTCTACGAGAACATGCCGCTGGACCTGGCGGCACTGCCCGACGGGCCGGATACGGACATCACCGCGGGCTTCGACGTGGGCTCCCTGGCCCGCTTCTCCCTGCTGGATTCTCGCCAGTTCCGCGACCCCGTGCCCGAGAGCGCCGAGGAGCAGTACGCGCAGGATCGCACGATCCTCGGCGCGGAGCAGGAGCGGTGGGTCACCGGGCGGCTCGAGGAGTCCGAGGCGACGTGGAACGTGCTGGCCAACGGCGTGGTGCTCACTGCGATCAGCGAGGACCGCACCGACATGTGGGACGGCTACCCGGCCGCGCGGCAGCGGCTGCTGGATGCCATGGCCGCCAGCTCCAACCCCGTGATGCTCACCGGCGACATCCACAAGCACGTCGCCGCCGAGCTGCGGGCCGATTTCACCGATCCTGATGCCGAGACCATCGGCGTGGAGCTGGTGTGCACCTCCGTCGCCTCCGACGGGGACGGCGCCGAGACCGACGGCTACACCTCGGATTGGACCCAGCACGAGTACGTCAAGCACTACGACGGCCGACGGGGATACCTCCACGTGCGCCTGACGCCCGAGGAGCTGACCGCCAGCTTCTACATCGTCGAGTGGATCGAGGCCGACGACACTGCGCCCAAGCAGCTCTCGGCGCGCTTCACCACACCGGCCGACGACCCCCGTCTGATCCCGGCGTGACCCGGGCCCGAGAGGAGACAGCATCATGAGCCCGCGACCCGCCACCGTCACCGGTCTGCACGCCGAGCCCGCCCTGGCCACCACAACCCTGACCTGGGAGCCCCTGGCCTGGGAGCCGCTGATCGACCACTACCGCGTCTACGCCGTGCGGGGCGCCGGCGCGCCCGCCGCCCCGCGCGAGGAGGATCTGCTCGCCAAGACCGTCTACCCCCGCCTGGTCCACGACGGCCTGGATGCCGCCGGCGAGGAGTGGACCTACACCGTCCTGGCCGTCTCCGACGCGGGCGAGCGCGGCAAGCCCAGTCAGCCGCTGACCGCCACCTCGCAGCCCTCGGTCACCGCGACCGGCCGCGAGGTCGCCACCATCGGCAGCTTCGATGGCCGCACCCTCGAGTTCCGCTTCGCCCCGGATTCCTACTCGAGCATCCCGGATGAGTACCCCGATGCGGTGATCGAGTACACGCAGGGCGCCGACGAGCCGGGCAGCGCCTGGCCCTATCTGCTGCCCGGCCCGGGAGACGGCTGGGCAGGCAACCACGACTACCGCGCCCGCTGGAGGGTGACCCTCGATGAGGCTCCAGCAGGCGACCACGACCTGGCGATCTGGCTGGTGGACACCACCCGTCTCGGCGGGACCCTGGCGGTCAGCGTGGGCGCGCAGCACGTCCGCGACATCGAGCTGCCCACCGGTGCCACGCGCGGCTCGCGGGAGGGCGATGCGACCGTGCCCGGCTCGACGCTGCTGCGCTCCTTCCACGAGTTCGCGATCCCGGCCGATGCGCTGCAGGCGGGAGAGAACGTGGTTGACCTGCACCTGGTCGAGGGTGGTTGGGTCGCGTGGGACGCGGTGGGGCTGTTCGCGCGGGAGTGAGCCCAGGCGGCGGTCAGCTCGCGGGACCGGCCGGGCTCCCTGTACGGCCGGCCGCCTCCTGCGAGGTGCGCTCGACGATCTGGTGCATCACCGCCGCCGCCTCCTCCGCCTCGCCCGCGGTGATCGCACCGGCGACCTCGACGTGCAGCTGCAGGTCGTGAGGATCGGGCAGCAGGTGGGCCCGCTCCCGCACGGCCCGCTCCTGCAGGGCCTCGTCGATCACCGCCCGCAACCGGGCGAACATGCTGTTGGCGGAGAGGTCGAGCACCGCGGCGTGCAGGGCGAGGTCTGCCTGCAGGAACGCCGTCGCCTCGGGCTCGCTCGCCGCGCAGCGCATCGCCGCCACGGCCCGTTCGAGCTCGTCCGTGCTGGCCGATCCACTGCGGACGGCCCGGGCGGCGGCGGCCGCGGCGGCCGGCTCGACCGCCAGGCGCAGGGCCCGCAGCTCCTCGATCTGCTGGGCTCGTTCGCTGCTCTCGAGCCGCCAGCGGATCACGCGCGGATCCAGCACGTCCCAGTGCTCACGGCCCAGCATGCGCAGGCCCACGCGCCGCCCGGCGCTGAGCATGCCCAGCGCGCCGAGCACCCGCGTCACCTCCCGCACCACGCTGCGGGAGGCGCCGGTGCGCTGGACCAGGGCGTCGATGGTGTCGCCGTGCCCGGCGGGCAGTTCGCCGGTGACGATCTCGCGGCCCAGCTGATCCAGGGCACTCTCGAAGGCGGTGGAGTCCGCGGCCATCCCGGCTCGCTCAGGCCTGGGAAACGGGGGAGACGACCAGTTCGTCGATGCGCACGTGCGCGGGGGACTCGAGCACGAAGCTGACGGTGCGGGCGATGTCCTCCGGGGTGAGCATGACGGAGCGGGCGGCGGCGTCGGGCACCTGCGGGCGCTGCTCGAGGAAGTCGGTGGCCACATCGCCCGGGCACAGGTGGCAGGCGCGCACGCCGTGGGCGGCCTCCTGCTGGTTCAGGGTGCGGACCAGGGAGGAGACGGCCGTCTTGGAGGCGGAGTAGGCCACGCCCGCGCCCGGCTGGAAGCTCCAGCCCGCGTAGGAGGAGATCGCCACGACGATGCCGCTGCTCTGACGCAGGTGGGGGAGGGCGGCGTCGATGACGGTGGCGACCGCGGTGAGGTTGGTGCCGACGATCTGCTCGAACTCGCCCATGTCCTGATCGTCCCAGCGGCGCTGCGGCGCGTTCTGGCCGGCGGCCAGCACCAGAGCATCCAGGCTCCCGAAGCGATCCGCGACGGCCTGGGCGGCCTCGGCCACGGACTCCTTGTCGCGCACATCCAGGGGCAGGGCCAGGGCCTCGCCCCCGTCGGCGGCGATCTCGGCGACCACCTCGTCCAGCACCTCGCGGCGGCGCCCGCTGACCGCGACGGCCCAGCCCAGGGCTGCCGCGGCGCGGGCCACGGCGCGGCCCATGCCGCTGCCTCCGCCGGTGATCCACAGGGCGGGTGTGCTCGTGCCAGTCATGGGGTCTCCTCGTCGTGCCGTCGTCATCAGGGGTGTGCCGTCGTTCTGTGGCTGCTCGGGTGCTGTGCGGATCGGGCCGGGCCGATGCGAAAGCGGCTCCGGCGACCCGCCCGATCTCAATAGTATGCTTTTTGGGACGGTCTGCCGACGGGGCATGCCGAGGGCGAGCCAGCGGCGACGGGCCGCGGAGAGGACGACGCGATGGAGCTGGATCTGAGGAACAAGGTGGTCGTGATCACCGGCGCGGCGCGCGGCATCGGAGCCGTCATCGCCCAGCGCTTCGCCGCCGAGGGCGCGAGGGTGGTCGCCTTCGACCTCGCCTTCCCCGACCCCGCGGACGGCGTCGGCGTCGAGGAGGGTCAGGGCGAGGAGCTGCCCGTCGAGCAGGTCGTGTGCAACGTCGCCGATCCCGAGTCGGTCCAGGCGGCGGTGGACGAGGTGGCCGGCCGCCACGGCACCATCGACGTGCTGGTCAACAATGCCGGCATCAACGTCGAGGGCGCGGTGGCGGACATCGAGTGGGCGCGCTGGAAGGCCTGCATGGACGTGAACGTGGGCGGGGTGTTCCTCATGAGTCAGGCCGTCGCGCCGCTGATGCAGGCCGCCGGCGGCGGACGAATCATCAACGCCGCCTCGTTCGCCGCGATCGTCCCCAGCGTGGCCAGCGCCGCGTACTCCGCCTCGAAGTCCGCCGTGGTGCAGCTGACCCGGGTGCTCGCTTCCGAGCTGGGGCCGTGGGACATCACCGTCAACGCCTACGCCCCCGGCATGGTGCCCACCGCCATGAACGGCTTCGCCGAGATGCCCACCGAGGCGCAGGACCGGCTGCTGGACACCCTCTCCCTGCGTCGCTGGGAGACCCCGGACGACGTCGCGAACCTGCTGATCTTCCTGGCCAGCGACCAGGCCTCCTACATCACCGGCACCCTGCTGGACGTCTCCGGCGGCAAGCTGGCCACGCAGATCCCGTCGCGGGCGTATGGGCGGTGACGTCGTCCCCGAGTGATCGTTGATCATCTCCGTCCCTCCGGTAACGTGCGTTCACACCATCCCTTGTGCACGATCCCGGAAGGATCGACATGTCGGTTCCCCCAGGACAGAACCCCGATGTCCAGCCCGATACCCTGCTTCCGAACGACCGGCTCGAACTGTACGGAGGCCGCTGGGCCGGGCTGATCCCGGCCGCCGTCCTCATCGCGGTGATGTCGTGGCTGTCCATCACCGAACGCGCCTCGATCTCGGCGTTCTGGGTCGGGGGTTTCCTCGCCCTGGTCATCGGCATGGCCCTGGCCCGCAACCGCACCCGGTACGCGGAGACGATCGTGCGCGGACTGACGGACCGGACCGGCGCGATGGTGATCCTCGCGTTCGTCTTCGCCGGCGTGTTCGGGGCCATCATGAAAGCGGCCGGGCTGGTGGACGGCCTGCTCTGGCTCGGCCTCCAGACGGGCCTGACCGGCTCCTGGTTCACGGTGCTGGCCTTCCTACTGGCCTGCGTCTTCGGTGCCGGCACGGGAACCAGTGTGGGCACCGTTCAGGCGATGGTGCCCGTGCTGTACCCCGCGGGCGTACTGCTCGGCGCCGACCCCACGATGCTCGCGGTCGCGATCCTGGCCGGTGGCGCGTTCGGCGACAACATCGCGCCGATCTCGGACACCACGGTGACCTCGTCCTTCACCCAGGACGCCGAGCTGGGCTCCGTCGTACGGTCCCGGCTTCCTCTCGCACTGTCGGCAGCGGCGGTCGCGCTGGTGGTGTTCGCGATCTTCGGCGGCGGTGGCGACGTGACCGAGGCCGACCAGAACGCCACCGGGGCGATCGGACTGATCCAGATCATTCCCTTCGCACTCGTGCTCACCCTCGCGCTCCTGCGCCGCCACCTGTTCGTCTCGCTGACATGGGGCATCGTCAGCGCCGTCGTGATCGGGCTGGTCACCGGCCAGCTGCAGATCGGCGCCATCTTCTCGATCCCGGGTGAACGCGGTGACTCCACGGGTCTGCTGGAGGACGGCATGGGTGGCGTGACCGGACTGATCCTGCTCGTTCTACTGATCATGGCCTTCTCTCGTGTCCTCGCCGAGAGCGGGATGATGGAATCGCTGCTCGCGAAGCTGCAGAATGCCGCCGCTCGCGGCGTGCGCAGCGCCGAGCTCACCATTATCGTGGTCACCTTGATCTTCACGGTGCCGCTGGGCGCCAACGCCCCGGCGATCCTGCTGGTGGGGCCGACGATCGCGAAGCCGCTCGGCCAGAAGTACGGCTTGAGCCCGGCACGCCGCGCGAACCTCCTGGACTGCAGTGCCTGCACTCTGTTCTACATGCTGCCCTGGCACAACGCGGTGATCGCCTGGTTCGCCACCTTCACCACGGTCGCGGCGACCTCTGACCTGACCGCCCCCGGAATCGGTGCGGCATTCCTGAACCCGTACGCCTGGGCGCTGCTGGCCGTCATCATCCTCTCGGCCGTGACGGGCTGGAACCGCACCTACAGCGCCACGAAGGAGACCGTCCCGGCATGACCACATCCACGATCGGTGTGCTCGGCGGGATGGGGCCGGCCGCCAGCGTCCACTTCCAGCAGCGGCTGGTCCAGCTCACCCCGGCCCAGCGCGATGCGGACCATCCCACCACCATCTCGTGGTCCGATCCGCAGATCCCGGACCGGGTCGCCGCCCTGCGCGGCACCGGGGAGTCTCCGGTGCCGGCTCTGCGCCGCGGAGCCGAGGTGCTCCGCGGCGCGGGGGCCGCGGTGATTGCCGTCCCGTGCAACACGGTCCACCCCTTCCTGCCGCAGGTGCTGGGGGAGAGCGGCTACGTCGACATGATCGACGAGGCGGGGCGGGCCATCGCCGCCCGGGGCATGACCCGTGCGAGCGTGCTGGCGACCGCGGCGACGCTCGAGCACGGCATGTACGAGCGGGCCCTGGCCGCGCACGGGGTGGAGGCCGCCGCGCCGGCCGAGCAGCAGGCGGAGGTCCTCGAGATCATCGCCGCGGTGAAGACGGGCGCGGACCGTGAGCCGCTGCGGGAACGACTGCACGCCGTGATCGATGACCAGCTGCGGGGCGGCTGCGACGGCGTGCTCGTCGCCTGCACGGAACTCTCCGTCCTGATCGCGGAATCGCCGCGGTCGATGGTCGTGGACGCCCTCGACGAACTTGCTCGAGAGACCCTCCGCCGGGCGGGGATCAGTCCCGCACGGTGAAGCGCTCGTCCAGGTGCTCACGAAGCACTTGGTCGTCGATCGAGCCGCCACGGACCATCACCCCGTAGGAGGCGCCCGCGCTCTGCGGGGCATCGTCAGCCGATGCCTTCCCCACGGCCCAGGCGACGTCGCCCAGGAACTGTTCGGCGACCTCCCCGTGCCGGGGGAAGGTGACCACGTGCAGGGACGGCGGGTCCTCCTGGGTGTCGATCCACCAGCCGCGCTCGCCGAGGGCTCCGGCGATCGCCGGAATCGAGGGCCCGGCGGAGGTGGCGGCGAACACGCCCATCGGCGGCGTCCCGATCACCTCGAGACCGTTCGCGGCGAGCCCTGCCTGCAGGGTGCGGGCCGTGGTCATGACCTGCGCCACGAGCTCGCGATATCCTGAGCGGCCCAGAGCGGACAGCGCGGTCCAGGCGGCCGCGGCGGGGCCGACGGGTCGAGTGCCGATCACGCCGGAGGCGGCGTAGGCGCCGCCGGGCCAGCCGGTGGAGACGTAGTAGCTGGCGTGCCGCAGCTCCGGATTCGCGAACAGCAGCACCGAGGCGCCCTTCATCCCGTACCCGTACTTGTGCATGTCCACGGACACCGAGATCACTCCGGGCACATCGAGGCCGAACTGCGGAGGCTCCACCCCGGCGGCATCGAGGAACGGCAGAAAGAGCCCGCCCATGGCGGCGTCGACGTGGACCCCCACGCCAGTTCCGGCCAGGTGGCCTGCGATCTCCGCGATGGGGTCGACCACGCCGAAGGGGAAGCACGGGGCCGACAGGCACACGGCGGCGGTGCGGTCATCGACGGCGGCAAGGACGTCGGCGGGCGCGGGCAGACCGTCCGGGCCGACGGGCACGAGCTCCACGGTGAAGCCGAGGTAGTCCGCGGCCTTCCAGAAGCCCGGGTGCGCGGTCACCGGCATCACCAGGCGGCGACGGGTCTCGTTGCCGGGCAGGTCGCGGTACCCCTTCAGCGCCACCATGATCGACTCGGTCCCGCCGGAGGTGAACACGCCGAACGCCTCGGACTCCGGTGCGATCACCGAGGCGACCATCGCGATCGTCTCGGACTCGAACTGCTGCACGCTCGGGAACGCCGAGGCAGACAGTGCGTTCTCGTGCGCGAACAGGGCAGAGGCCTCATCCACCAGCTGCTGGTGCCAGTCCGGGGAGTCGTAGACCAGGGACCAGCCGCGGCCCCCGCGCCAGTCGACGTCGTCTCGGGTGGCGGCCGACCAGCTTCCGCGGATCGCCGACGGGTCCAGGCCATGGTCAGGGAGTTGCACGGGACAACCCTAGCGGCCGCGCCGAGGCCCGCAGTCCTGCGTCGTCACGGGCATTACGCCTCGTAGACGAGCTCCCCGTCCTTGATCGTTGCCAGCACCTCGAGATCGCGGAGGTCCTGCGGAGCGGTGGTCAGCGGGTCACCGGAGAGGATCACGAGATCGGCGCGCATGCCGGCGCGGAGCGATCCCTTGTCGTGCTCCTCGCCGTACTGGTAGGCCGCTTCGGCCGTCACGGCGCGCAGCGCTTCCCAGGTGGAGATGCGCTCCTCCAGGCCGACGGGCCGGCCGGTGCGGCTGACACGGTTCACGGCCGCCCAAATCGACAGCAGCATGTCCGGCGGCGTGACGGGGGAGTCCTGGTGCAGCGTGACCCGAACTCCGCGGTCCAGCGCCGAACGCGCCGGGGAGACCCGCCGGCCGCGCACGGGCCCGAAGTTGCGCAGGTGCACATCGCCCCAGAACCAGGTGTGCACGGAGAAGATCGAGGCGATCATGCCCAACGGCGCCATCCGCTCCAGCTGATCATCGCGCACCGTCTGGGCGTGGATCATCACCGGGCGGGTCTTGAGCCAGTCCGGATATTCGGCGCCAACGCGCTCGGCGGTGCTCACCCACAGCTCCGCGGCCGCGTCACCGTTGCAGTGCACGATCAGCTGCCGCCCCTGCTCGGCGACGGTGCGCGTGAACTCCTCGACCTCAGCGGGCGTATGGATCGGGTAGGCGCAGCCGGGGTTCTCATCGCCCGGGACCGGCTCGTAGGGCTCGCTCATCCAGGCCGATCGGGCCTGCGGCGAACCGTCGAGGATCATCTTGTACCCGCCCAGGCGCAGCCGGCCCACGTAGTCCCCGGCGAACTCCGGATACCGGTCGTAGGCGACGGTCTCGGACTGGACGACGGGATAGACGACCACGTCCAGCCCGAGGCCTCCTGAGCGGGCGGCCGCGGCGAGTCCGTCGACGGTGGCGGGATCGGCAGCGCCCTCCTGCGCGGTGGTGATGCCATGGCGCAGGTAGTCCTGGACGGCGAGCCGCACGGAGCGGTCTGGGTCGGACGCGCCACCAGGGAGCAGACCCCCGCTTCCTCCGGGGGAGAGGATCGCTGCGAAGGCGGCCATCGCGGGATGCTCCTCGACGTACCCGTCCGGGGTGCCATCGGCGCCGCGCCCGAAGCGGCCGCCCTCGGGATCCGGGGTCTCAGCTGTGAGGCCTGCACTCTGCACGAGGAACGAATTCCCGACGGCGACGTGCATGCTGCGGTGCAGAGCGAACACGGGCAGGTCGGCGGCGACCTGGTCGAGGTCGTATCGGGTGGGGTGGCGGCCTTCGGCCAGGAGGTTCGGGTCGTACTTCGCGCCGATCAACGGGGATCTGTCGGAGGGATCGCGCTCGGCGAGACGCGTGCGGAACGCGGCGACGATGTCGGCGATGCTGTCGGCGTGCTCAAGGTCGACCAGCGCGGAGAGCGCCCCGTGCTGGAGCAGATGACCGTGCGAATCGATGAACGAGGGCATCAGCGTGCGTCCGGCCAGATTCACCTCGGTGACGTCGGCGCCTGCCTGTGTACGGGCCTCGGCGAGCGGGCCGACGAACGCGATCCGGCCATCGCGGACCAGCACGGATTCTGGTGCGTCGTCCTGGTCGACCATTGTCAGGATGCGTCCGGAACGGTAAAGCGTCTCCACGGGGTGGGTCCTTCTCTCGAGCGGTTCTGTGCTGGCGATCGTGCCACGGCGGGGCGTGCCGCGCGGAGGAGGGAGATCAGGCGCCGGTGACCGAGGCCGCGTCCTGGTCAGTGTCGGGAGCGGCTCCCTGGGCAGTGCCGCGCAGGCTCCAGGTGCGGGCGCCGAAGGAGCGCGTGAGGAGCATGATCAGGAAGTAGCCGAGAGTCAGAGCCGCCATGATGCCCAGCGCCGCGGGGAGGCCCAGCTCGCCGGCGAAGGCCGCGGAGATCGTGAGCATCGCGGGGATGTACAGCATCTCGGGAAGGTTCATCAGGCCCATCTCGGCCATGGTGGTGGTGCGCATGCGTGGATCGAGGATCCGCACCAGGGCGAGGCCCGTGGGGGTGGTGCCGGTCAGGGTGCCGTACATGCCCATGGTGCGCTCGAAGTCGTGGTCGCTGCCGTAGCGCTGGCCGATCAGGAAGACCATCACCACGGTGGCAGCGATGACCAGCGCCACGGTGACCAGGATCGGCACGATCCAGGCGGCGACGACCGCGGCCTGGACGGCCATGAAGGAGGCGACCACGACGAAGTCGGTGGAGAAGCCGGTGATCTTGGCCTGGAGCCGGCGGTCCATCAGGTGCTCGACCCTCAGCCGGCGCAGCGCCCAGCGCAGGAAGTAGGCGGCCAGCAGCCCGTTCATGAACATCATCCCGCTGATGGTGTCGCCGAAGAAGCCGGGGATGAACGCGAAGAGCCATGACAGGCCATGGGCGAGGATGTAGGCGACGCCCATCATGGCGAAGTGGAAGGTGAGGGTGTCGATGCTGCCGGAGAACGTCGTCTCGGAGCCCATCGGCTCGGTCTCCTCCTTGTCCCGGAAGTACCCTTTGCCGACGGAGTCGGAGATGCCCATCGAGTGAGTGGCCAGGCCCCGGTTCATGCCCCACTTGGCCAGGGGCACACCCACCAGGAAGGCGGCGGCAAACCCGACCGAGGCGAACGCCAGCCCGACGTCCACGGCGTTGTCCCAGCCCTGCTGTTCGAAGATTCCCGCGAACGTGACGGCCTGGCCGGGCCCTTGGGCGAAGGCGAAGGGCACCATGAAGCCGTACATGGCGTCCATCCCGCCGAAGCGCCCGGTGGTCGCGACGATCGCGACCCCGAGCAGCGCCTGCACGGCGAACACCAGGGTCCACGTCAGGCCCATCGCCCACGCGCCACGCAGCAGCACCTTTTGCGTCTGCCCGCCACCTCCCGAGCCCGAGGGCGGGGGCGTGAGCCCGATGGAGATGAAGGAGAGGGTGAACAGCTCGGCGGTGAGCGTGGCGAACATGGCGCTGTCCACGCCGTCGAACATCCCGGAGAGGCCGAGGTTCATGGCGATCGCACCGAGGAACCCGGCGATCACGAACGCCGGCACGAGATTGCTGCGGAAGGCGGGGACCCACCGCCGTACTGCCATCCCGATCAGACAGAAGGCACCGATGAGGGACAGGCCGAACAGCGCTGACACGGGGAGAACTCCTTGCCGTCGTCCCGCTGCGGACGCTGTGGGTCGGGGAGCGGGGCGCGAATGATCGTCGTGGGGTCGGAGGCTATCGTTTCCGTGGGCTTTGCCGTCGGCGCCGCCGCGCCTCGCGAATGAACGCTGACGTAACAATCAGGAACCATATTCCCTGTCGTGTGCCGCACAGGCGCCCAGTCGGGGCATAGTCCGGCGCGGGGCCGTTTCCGCCTGCGGCGATGCGGTACTGTCCCAGCAGCGCACCGGCGATATGTGGCAGACGGGATGGAGCGGCGACGACGTATGAGTGACGGAGACAGCGCGGCAGGAACCGTCCCGGCGTCCGCTGCACCCGGATCCGACGCGGACGATGCCAGCTCCCAGCAGGTCGTCAAGGCCGCGCGCCGCGGCAGGTCCCGGCGCATCCGGCGCAACCGCTTGCTGCAGGCCGGGGTCCTGGTCGCCGTGCTGGCGATCTGGTGGCTGATCACCGCACTGAAACTCATCGATCCCTTGTACCTGCCCAGCCCGCAGTCGGTGCTCGGCTCCTTCATCAATGCCAACCGGTGCCTCGTGGTCGACGAGGCCTCCGGCCGGACGGTGTGCGGGGTGCAGAACTACTACCTGTGGGAGCACCTGCTCGCCTCCCTCCAGCGCATCGGTGTGGGCGTCGCCCTCGCTGCGGTCGCCGGGATCGCCCTCGGCTTCCTCATGAGCATGTGGGAGCCGGCGGACACGGCACTCGCTCCCTACCTGAACTTCCTGCGGGCGCTCCCCCCGCTGGGCTACATCGGCCTGATCATCGTCTGGGTCGGCATCGGCGATCTCTCGAAGTTCCTGCTGCTGTTCCTGGCCGCCTTCCCGCCGATCGTCATCGCCACCATCGACGGGGTCCGCGGCGTGCGCGAGGACTACATCTCCGCGGCCCGCAGCATGGGCGCCGGGCCGCCGGAGATAGCGCGCTTCGTCGTGCTGCCGGCCGCTACCGCCTCCATCTTCTCCGGCGTGCGGCTCGCGGTCGGGTTCGCCTGGACCACCGTGGTGGCCGCAGAGCTCAACAACGGCATCCCCGGGATCGGGGGCCTCGCCTACATCTCGGGTACGCAGCTGAACACGTCGCTCACGATCGCCTGCATCATCGTCATCGGTCTCGTCGCGGTCGCGCTGGACGGCTGCATCCGCTGGATCGGCGACCGCCTGGTGCCCTGGCAGGGAAAGGTCTGACCGATGATCACCACGACTTCCGCCTCCGGTCGCCCGTCGCCGGGCCATCGCCGCCCGGGCACTCCGCTGCGGATCGCTGCGGCCTCGCTTGGTCTCGTGCTGGCACTGAGCGGCTGCGTGCAGTCGGGCCGCACCAGCCACCCCGACAACTTCGAGGGCGAGACCGGCTGTCCTGTCGAGCCGGATCCGAGCATCACCACCTCCGCCCGCATCGCGTGGCAGGCGATCCCCAACGGGGACCTGGTGATCAAGGACCTCGAGCTGCTGGAGGCCTGTATGCCCGAGGCAGACATCTCCTGGGTCAAGATGAACTCGGGCGGTGACGTCATTCAGGCGTTCGGCTCCGACTCCCTGGACATCGCCCAGGTCGGCTCCAGCCCCGCCGTGAAAGCTGCCTCCCCGCCGCTGTCCAAGGACATCAAGGCGATCTGGATCAGCGACGTCATCGGCCAGGCCGAATCCCTGGTCGCCATGGACCCGGCCGTGGAGGAGCTCGGCGACCTCGAGGGCAAGACGATAGCGGTGCCGTTCGGATCCACGGCCCACTACTCGCTGCTCACGGCCCTGGACGAGGCTGGCCTCGGCGACGCGGTGAGGGTCATAAATCTCGCGCCTGATGCGATCCTGGCCGCCTGGCAGCGCGACGAGATCGACGCCGCCTGGATCTGGCAGCCCACCCAGGCGGAGCTCCTCGAGGACGGTCACGCGATCCTCTCCAGCGAGGACAGCGCCGAGATGGGCGCCCCGACGTACGACATGGTCGCGGGCACCGGCTCGTTCGTCACCGAGAACCCCGAGTTCATGCGGATGTGGACACTCGTGCAGGGCGAGGGCGCCCGGCTGCTGACCGAGGAGCCGGAGACGGCCGCGACCTCGATCGCGGTGCAGTTGGACATTCCGCCCGAGGACGCCGAGCAGCTCCTGGAGGGGTACATCTTCCCCACCCTGGAGGAGCAGGCCGGCCCCGACTACTTCGGCGGCGGGCTCGCAGACGACTTCCGCAGCACCGCCGAGTTCCTAGAAGGGCAGCAGGAGATCGACGCGCTCGCCGAGGACGGTGACTACCAGGAGATGCCCTACTCCGAGGCGATCGAGGAGGCCTCAACATGACCGCGACCCAGAACGCGACCGACAGAGCCGCGCAGAGCGCCGTCGTCTCGCTCGATGGCGTCTCGCAGCGCTACGTCACCGACTCCGGAGACGTCGTCCACGCCCTCGCCGAGACCGATCTAACGATCCCCGAGGGCGCGTTCGTCTGCGTGGTGGGCCCCTCCGGCTGCGGGAAGACCACGCTTCTGAAGATCCTCGCCGGATTCCTCGAGCCGACCGGTGGGGCCGCGCACTACCGCGGGAAGCAGATCACCGGTCCGGCCGCAGCGCGGGGTGTCGTCTTCCAGCAGCCGAACCTGTACCCGTGGTTCACGGTGCGTGAGAACGTCGCCCTGGGGATGCGTATGCGAAAGGTGGGCAAGAAGCAGCGCACCGAGAAGGCCCAGGAGTACCTCGAACTGGTGGGCCTCGGCGATTCCGGCGACGCGAAACCGTACGAACTCTCCGGCGGCATGCAGCAGCGCACCCAGATCGCCCGCGTGCTGGCCAACGAGACCGACGTGATCCTCATGGACGAGCCCTTCGGAGCGCTGGACGCCATCACCCGGGGCCGCCTGCAGGCCGACCTGTTGGCGCTGCAGCGCGCCGAGCGCCGCACAGTGTTATTCATCACCCATGACGTCGACGAGGCCGTGTTCCTCGGCGATCGGGTGCTGGTGATGAGCGCCCGGCCCGGCCGCGTGGTGCTCGACCAGGACGTCAGGCTCTCAGCCGACGCCGGGCACATGCTCGGCGAGGAGATGCGACGCACTCCGGAGTTCATCGAGCTGCGGGAGAGGATCGCGGGAGCGATCGAGCACTGAGAGGCCCTGGCCGCCGCGCCTCCGGAGAACGCCCGTCGTCCCGGTCGTGCAGACTGTCCCGTGAACCTGAACGGTGCCGTGGCGCATCGAGCGTCGTCCGTCCTGCGAAAGGCCTTGATCTTCCGTGAACATCAACTTCTGCGTCGCAGCGGTGTCCGACAGGGGCCGCCGGCTCCTGCCGACGATCTGGGCGGAAGCACTCCGGAGGGGCGGCGAGGCTTACGACACGACGAACGGGACCAGCGTGGTGACCGACGACAGAGCGGTCTTCAACGCCCGGGCCGCCGACGGCATCTGGAAGGCCCCGACGTGGATCGAATCCGGCGGTGACGTCGTCGCGCTCTCACAGCCTCCGGTCTCCTACACCGAGGAGGTGTCGGAGGAGGAATGGGTCCACTGGGCCCTGCGCACCCTGCGCGACGACTCCGGCCGCCGGTCCGTGCATCCCGGGTACTTCGGGATCCAGCTGCGGGAGGACGGTTCGCTCGAGGCTTGGAACGACCTCTTCGGCTTCGGTCGCAGCTACTACGTCCGCAATGACGATTTCGTCGCGGTCGGAAACCAGATCGCCATGGTCGCGATGTTCAGCTCGGAACCGCTCACGGTCGATGAGTACGGGTGTGACGTCCAGGCACAGGTCGGGTTCTGGCCGGAGAACAACTCTCCCATCGAGCAGGTCACGCGGTTGGATGGATCCGAGGTGATCACGGTCACCGCCGACGGACGGGTGAACCTTCACCGTTACTCGTCCTTCGAGGAATGGTACGGATACCGCGAGGCCGAACCGGACATCCCGGCAGTTGCCGAGTCGATGCGCCTGTCCACCTCGAACTGCGGCGCGATCGCCGTCGAGACCCCCGTCGTGCACCTCTCCGGCGGCCAGGACTCACGGGTGACCGCGGCCGCGTGGATCGCCGGTGGGAGACCTGCCCGCGTCATCACCAACGGCACCCTGCCGGGCGAGGTCCATATCGCTCAGCAGCTGATGGACGCGCTCGAGTCCGAGCGCCCCCTCGAGGATCGGGGGATCACCTACACGATCAACGAGCCGAACACGAGGCACTACGCGCGGTTCTCGATGGAGGACAGGGTCGAGACGGCGATGCTCATGTGGGACGGCGACTTCGCCACCGGAAATCTGAAGGGCCCCGTGCGCAAGCCGCTCACCCGCGGACGCCTGACGATCGGCGGTGCGAACGGTGAGGTCATGCACGGCATCTACTATGCGACCGAAGCGGCGCTCCAGGCCGTGAGGAAGCTGGACCATCCGGTCGACAAGCTGTTCACGTACTTCCCGGGTCGGTACAACACCGAGGAGTCCCGGCCCAATACGGAGACCTTCCTGCAGCGGCGCAAGCAGTTCACCCTCGACATGGGGCACACGGATGCGACCGCACTAAACGTATTCCAGATGACGTCCAAGTTCCGCCGTTGGATCAACAACCAGATGGGCGCGGCGTACTTCATCCTCCTGCTCAACCCGGTCTTCGTGCGCGCGAGCATGGATCTCACTCCCGAACAGCGCGTGGACCGCCTCATGCAACGCAGGCTGGCCGGGGCGCTGATCCCGAACTGGGAGGAGATCCCGTACTACAAGTCAACTCTCGAGGAGTCGACCACGATCAACAAGGCCAAGGCGAACCGGAGCTGGGAGACGGCGCCCGGCTACATGGAGCACATCCTCCATGAGCGCTCGTACTGGAAGAGGTACTTCGACCCGGCCAAGATGGCGGAGCTCGAGGAGGCCGTGCACGCCGGCGAGGGACATCGTGGTCACGAGACCGTCCTGCACCATGCGTACGCACTCGACGCCATCCCCGATCACGTGGACGGACTCGAGCAGAAGCGCAGTAGCCTCTGGGATCGAGTCGGCTGACCGGTGTCCGCCCCTCTCGGCCTGAGACAGCTCGGGATCTTTCGACGACGCGGAGCCGACGCGGGCCGGAACGTCGTGCTCATCGGTCAGTCCATCGCCCAGCACGCGCTCGACGACCCGGCGCTGCTCGTCATCCAGATCAGCCGACGCCTTCCATTGACGGTCCGGATTTTGACGGGGCGGGCACTGCAAGCCCTGCCTGGGGTGCTGCCGGGCGTGAGCGCCCTCGGAGCAGTGATGTCCGGACGTCCCGCGCGCGCCGAAGCGATGCTCGAGCACCGGAGTGCTGCCGGGCGGATGTCTCGGCTCGGCGGGGAGGTGGCGATCCTCCTCGGGCGGGACGACCTGGTCAGCGACGCGGCTCCCTCGAGGACCCGTGCCCGGTCGGCGTGGTCTCGTGGCGATCTCAGCGGGGCGATCGCGATCCTTCAGGAGGCGCACCTCGGAGGCAGCCGGTACGCCCGGCGCCTACGCAGCGAGTTGGACCTGCTGCGCCCGGGGCATGTCCTTCGGGTTCCGGAGGCTCGGCGAGCGCTGAGCCGTCCTCCCGAGGTGGCCCCGGGGGAATCCCTGCGCGTGCTTCATCTGATCACCAATTCCCTGCCGCACACGCAGTCGGGATACTCGCTGCGCACGCATCGGATCCTCTGTGCTCTGCGCGACGCAGGGACCACGTCGGTCGCCCTCACGCGCACGGGATACCCGGTGATGGTCGGAAAGGTCTGGGCGGCTGGGTGCGATGTCGTCGACGGGATCTGCTATCGCCGGTCCCTGCCCGCGTGGCTCGGCGTGACCCCGGAGGCGCGGCTCTCCCAGCAGGTCGAGGAAGCGCTGCGGATCGTGGACGAGTTCCGGCCGCACGTCATCCACACGACGACCGACTACCGCAACGCCCTGGTGGGCAGAACCGTCGCACGGCTGAGAAGCCTGCCATGGATCCTCGAGGTGCGCGGTCTGATGGAGAAGACGTGGATCGCCTCCCATCGCTCCGAACGCTCCCGCGACGAGGCCGCACATTCCGAGAAGGCGCGGATGATCTCCGCGCTCGAAGGGGAGCTGGCGATCCAGGCGGACGGTGTGGTCACCCTGAGTCGCGGCATGGCGACGGAGCTCGAGGGGCGCGGCGTGCAGCACGACACGATCACCCTGGTGCCCAACGGTGTGGCCCCCGGGCTGCTCACCGATCACCTCAACCCTCTTCGGGCGCGCCGACTGGTCGGCATCGCGGAACCGGAGGCGTTCCTGGTCGGCACGGTGAGCGCGCTCGTCGACTACGAAGGTCTGGATCTGGTGATCCGCGCGGCCGCCCGGATCATTCACGGCGACGAGGCACCGGCAGGAGTGCGCGATCGTCTGCGAATCGTGATCGCTGGGGACGGCTCCGCGGCTCCCGCCCTCTCCGACCTCGCGCACTCGCTGGGCATCTCAGACCGGGTCCTGATGCCGGGTCGCGTCGCCCGGGAGAGCGCGCCGCACTGGGTGCAGGCGCTTGATGTGGTCACCGTCCCCCGGCGCGACGTCGACGTGGCACGGTTCGTGACACCGCAGAAGCCAATCGAGGCCCTCGCCCTGGCCCGACCTGTGATCATCTCCGATCTTCCTGCTCTTCGGGAGACCGTGACGGGGAAGGATGGCACGCCATGCGGCATAGTGGTGCCGCCGGACGACCACGTGGCCCTCGCCAGGGCGATCATCCGGCTTCATGACGAGCCGGACACGGCAGCAACCCTGATCGAGTCCGGCCGGCGCGTGGCGGCCGAGCGGACGTGGCCGAGTCTCGTCCACCGGTACTCGGCGGCATACACCGCAGCGATAGCGAGGAACGAAGAGAGGAGGACTCGATGACACAGAGCCCGGAGTCCGCGCTGCAGGTCCGCCGGGCACTCGAGAGCCGAGGGCTCCAGCCGGCAGGCCTGCAGCCGATCGGCATCCGTCCCGCTCTTTCTGCCTACGTGGGGCAGCTGTGGGAGCGGCGTCACTTCATCTGGATGGACGCCCGGCACCGGGTGGCGACGCAGAACAGCCGCAACCGGCTGGGGAGTCTATGGCTGGTGCTGCGTCCGATCCTCGACGCCGCGATGTACTACGTGATCTTCGCTCTGATCTTGCAGGTCGATCGGGGCATGGCGAACTTCGCCGCATTCATCATCATCGGGGTGCTGATGTTCCGCTCGACGATGCGGGCGATCAGCCAAGGGCCGGGCAACCTCCACTCCGGCAAAGCCATGATCAGGGCGTTCGCCTTTCCCCGCGCGGCCCTTCCAATCTCGGCGGAGATCCGGGACGCGTTGCAGATGGTGTACACCGTCGCGATCATCCTGATCATGATCATCCTTATCCCGCCGCACGAGTTCCCGGAGCTCACGTGGCTGCTGGTACCGGTCATATACCTCATGCAGCTCTTCCTGAACCTCGGCATCTCCTTCGTCATGGCGCGCGTCGGTTTCCTGTTCCCGGATCTGACGCAGCTGATGTCATTCGCGGGACGCCTGCTGATGTACGGATCCGGCGTCATCTTCCCGATCGAGCGTTTTCTCGACCATCCCGTGGCCATGATGTTGATTCAGGTGAATCCGATCTACCACATGCTCGTCCTCTACCGTCAGGTGCTCATGGATGGCATCGTGCCGCCCCCGGAGCACTGGCTAATCCTCGGGGCATGGGCGCTCGGCCTGTCGGTCTTCGGGTTCGTCTTCTTCTGGCGAGGGGAGGAGACCTATGGCGGAGAGCAGAACTGAGAGCGAGCGCTGGGTCGCCCCGGACGAGTCACCGCTGACCGTCGTCGCCCACAATCTCCGGGTGCGGTACAAGGTGCTGCGCACGGACCGCGGGCCGCGGAAGGACCTTTTCGGGAAGCTCCGCAGGAAGCAGATGGTCTCCGTGTCGGCCTTGAGAGGCGTCTCGTTCACGGCGAGGTCCGGCGAGTTCATCGGGATCATCGGCCGCAACGGGTCCGGGAAGTCGACCCTGCTGCGGACCCTGGCGGGGCTCGAGCCGCCGAGCTCCGGGCTCGTCATGACGTCCGCGAAGCCGATGCTCCTCGGTGTGGGCGCCGCGCTCCTGCCGGACCTCACCGGGGCTGAGAACGTGAAACTGGGTGCCCTGGCCATGGGGCTCACGCCGGAGCGCGCCGAGGAGATCTTCGACGACGTGGTCGAGCTCTCCGCTCTCGGCGACGCCATCGATCTGCCGATGCGCACGTATTCCTCCGGCATGGGGGCGCGGCTCAAGTTCGCGATCTCCCTCGCGGCGGACCCGTCCATCCTCATGATCGACGAGGCGCTCTCGACCGGTGATGCCACGTTCGCAGAGCGTTCGCGTCGAGCAATGGACGAGATGCTGGAGAAGGCCGGCACGGTCTTCTTGGTTAACCACGCTGCCCAGACCATCGAGAACATGTGCTCGCGCGCCATCTGGATGGAGCGCGGGCAGGTGGTTCTCGACGGGGACGCGGTGGAAGTCGCACGCAGGTATCGCTGGTTCGCCCACAACCTCGCCCAAGGCCAGGACGAGAAAGCCGCGGGACTCCTCCGCGACGCCGTGCAGGAGGGGGAGGAGCAGCGCCAGGCCGCGCAGCTCACCCTTCCGTCCGAGCGGACCGACGAAAAGGCTCGCGGCGGTAGGCGAGATGCCCCTGAGCTGGAGCCCGATCCCTTCACCAGGGTCTACGATCGAAACTCGCAATCCCCGAAGAAACCCTTCCCTGGGGTCTCATCCGTCGATGAGCGGGACTGATATGACCACCAGCACATCGAGGAGAACGCTTTGACTCTGCGCATCATGACGATCTACGGCACCCGGCCCGAGGCCATCAAAGTCGCCCCGATCATCAAGGCGATCGAGAAGAATCCCGGACTCGAGAGCATCGTCGCGGTGACCGGTCAGCATCGGGAGATGCTCGACCAGGTCAATACCATCTTCCAGATCGTTCCCGAACACGATCTCGACATCATGAGCGCAGGCCAGACGTTGAACGGGATCATCGCCAAGGTCATCACCGGCGTGGACGGACTTCTGGAGAGCGAGCAGCCGGACGCGGTGATCGTCCAGGGCGATACCTCGACCGTGATGGGAGCGGCCGTGGCCTCCTTCAACCGGCAGGTGCCGGTCATCCACCTCGAGGCGGGCTTGCGATCCGGTGACATCAACTCGCCGTTCCCCGAGGAGGCGAACCGCAAGCTCACCAGCCAGATCGCGACTCTGCATCTCGCTCCGACGGTGACCAGCAAGGCGAACCTGACCCGGGAGGACGTCAGCGAGAACGACATCGTCGTCACCGGCAACAGCGTGATCGACACGCTCCTGTTAGCGACGAATCATCTCGAGGTGACCTTCGAGGACCCCCGGCTCGAGGAGCTCCAGCGAGCGATGGACGCCGGTGAGGCCGGCCGGGTGCTGCTCGTAACGGCGCATCGCCGCGAGAACCTGGGCACTGCGATGGAGGGCATCGGCGCCGCCGTCGCCGATCTCGCCCGGAAGCACCCGGATCTCACGGTGGTGTTCCCCATCCACAAGAACCCCAAGGTCCGCGCGTCGATCGAGCCGGCCGTGGAGGGACTCGGCAACGTCATCCTCATCGAGCCGCTCGCCTATGCCGAGTTCACGCGCGCCCTCAGCCTGGCGGACATCGTCCTGACGGACTCCGGCGGCGTGCAGGAGGAGGCGCCCAGCCTCGGCAAGCCGGTGCTGGTGATGCGGGAGAACACGGAGCGCCCCGAGGCGGTCGTCGCCGGCACCGTGAAGCTCATCGGCACCCACCGCCAGCGCCTGGTGGACGAGGTCTCGCTGCTCCTGGACTCGCAGGAGGCGTATGCCGGGATGGCGAACGCCGTGAACCCGTACGGTGACGGGCGTGCCGCAGAGCGGACGATCGACGCCATCAGGTGGAAGTTCAGCGGAGGAGACCGGCCGGCGGACTTCGCGGGCTGATCACTCCTCTCACCGTACCGGGCGACGGGCTCGGGCCGCAGCAGGGACAAGGAAGGGATGCACCGATGCGCGCAACGATGCGGACAGCAGTGATTCTCGGCGGGGGAGCGATGGTCGTCGTCCTCCTGCTTCTCGTGGTGACGGCGGTGACCCGGTCGTGGCTCGTGGCCGGGGTCACCGCCATCGTCGGCGTCGCTCTCGTGGCTGTTCTCGCGGTCGCCGCGCTCCGCGTCGCCGACCGGTTCGCCCGGGCGAATGCTGCGGCGGCGACCCGCATGAGCACTCTCGAGCGGCGGGTGTCAGAACGCGCTCGCGAGGCGGCGGAACGCACTGAAGCCGACCGCATACAGACGGCGGAGATCGCGGAAGCCGACCGCACGCAAGCGGCGGAGATCGCGGCACTGCAGGCGGATCTCGCCGGGATGCGCAAGAGCATCACCGTGCTGAATCGGCGGGTGCGCGAGGGGCAACTGGCGGCGATCGAGGACGAGCTGAAGACGCTGCAGAGGACGACTAGCATCCTCCGTCGCCGGGTGCCGGAGGGCTTCCTCGAGCCAGTGGAGGCCGACCTCGCCCGCATCGATCAGGTAGCGCAGGTCGCCTGGCATCTCAGCACGGAGTCCGCGATCCAGCTCGGACGGCACCCCCGCTCGTTCCTCACCATCCAGCAGGCCGCGAACCTCTTGGACCACTACCTCGAACACGACCAGCTCCTTGAGATCGCGCCCCTGATCATGCGCTACGACCTGCTCAAGCGCCTGGACCTGGGCACGCTGCGGAAGCTCTATCGCTTCTACCGGGCCTCGGGATACTGGGATCAGGCCGTCCTGGTGCTGCGAAAGATCGCGGAGAAGTCACGCCTGGCCAGCGATCGCAGCGCTGTCGTGAAGCTCGAGCACGAGATCGCCGTCTTCAGGAATCCGACGTCCGTGAGGGTGGACCTGCCGCGGTCCCCGGCCCACGACCCGGGCGGTCCCGTTCTGCATCTGGTCGGCAAGGTTCTCCCCGAGACCCAGTCGGGGTACACGCTGCGCACGCACTACACCGCGCGAGCGCAGGCGGACCGAGGACTGCCGGTGGCCATCGTGGGCCAGTCCGGGATCACCGAGGGCGAGGTCAAGAACACCACCCGCTACACGCACCAGGGTATCGACTACTACCTGTTGCCCGGTCCCGCGCGGGGTGACGGCCTCGTCGACGAGTGGCTCCGGACCAACATCGCCGAGTTCGCCGCTCTCGTCCGGGAGCTCCGGCCGAGCATCGTGCACGCCCACTCCGACTTCTACAACGCGCTCATCGTGCACGCCGTGGGCTCCGCCTACGGAATCCCGACCGTGTACGAGACACGGGGGTTCTGGGAGGAGTCCTACCTCAGCCGGGTGATCACCGCTCAGCACTGGCAGCGCGACGCGCAGAGCATCTTCGCCACCTACGGTCACCCCACCGCCTACACCCTGCGCCGGCACGCCGAAGAGATCGCCCGCACGCTCACGGACCACAACTTCACGCTCGCGGGGGTGATGCGTGACCACATTCTGGAATCCGGCGGCGCCGCGAGCGATCAGCTCTCGATCGTCCCCAACGCCGTGAGCGCCGACGACTTCCCCATGCAGGACCAGGACCGCGATCTCGCGGCACACCTCGGCCTGCCCGAGGCTGCCGTGACGATCGGGTACATCTCTTCGATGGTCGAATACGAGGGCATCGACACCCTCATCGATGCCTTCCACATGGCATCGGGACGAGTCACCGAGCCCCTCCACTTGCTCCTGGTAGGCGACGGAAGCCATCTGCCGGTGCTGAAGCAGAGAGTCGAGAAGGCCGGCATCGCGAACGTTATCTTCACCGGTGCGGTCCCGCACGAGGACATCGTCCGCTACTACGGACTGATCGACATCTTCGTCGTCCCTCGGAAGAAGTCCGCGGTCACGGAACTCGTCACCCCCCTCAAGCCCTTCGAGGCCTTCGCCACCGGTCGTGCGGTCGTCCTCTCGGATGTCGATGCCCTGCAGGAGATCGCGGACGAGTCCGGGGTCGCCGAGACGTTCCGCGCCGGGTACCACCGCGACCTCGGACGCAAGCTCGTGGAGCTCGTGAAGAACCCGCTGAAGCGGCGTGACCTCGGGGTGCGTGCCGCTCGCTGGGTGCGTGCCCATCGCACCTGGGATGCGAACGTCTCCGAGTACTACCGCGTGTACCGACAGCTCGGGTACCGAGGACCCGCAGACCGCGCGCTCGGCGCGGAGCTCGAACGGCGCGCCCGCGAGACGGGAGCCCAGACGGTCCCCACCCAGCGCGTCCACGCCGCGTCCCGCGAGGCATCCCGCACGGACTCCTCGTCATCGGAGGGCGGACAACGCGCCGCCCTCATCCCCCCGGATCCCGCGACACCGCGGCTCGACATGACCGCACCGTCGAAGCCGACCACTGCTGACAAGCCTTTCCGCGTGGTCGTGGTCGCCATGAAGCCCCAGATCGCCGGGCGGATCCGCCGCAACATCCTGACGCTCCTCGAGCTGGGAGCACACGTGACCGTCGTGAACACGACGCCCCGTGACGACTTCTTCCAGGGCATCGACCACCCGAACCTGTCTGCGGACTTCGTCGAGGTCCGCTCGCTCGCCGTCCGCTACCAGGCGCGGATGACCAGACAGAAGAACGAGCGCCAGGCGAAGTGGGATCAGGAGAAGCGGGACCGCGCCGCCCGGTCCCGGCAACCGGTCAAGGACGTCCCGGAGTGGATGACGCGGGATGCACCCGGCGCGGCGCTCGTCCACCGAGGTTGGACCGCCCCCGCGGTGCGGGACGCGCGCCAGCGATTTGAGCAGACGTGGGAGAAGGCCGACAAGAGACTCACGAAGCTCGCACGCACCACGCGGAACCGGCGCGACCTGCAGATCCGGGATCAGCTGAAGCAGGTCCACCTCGTCAATCGGCTCGTGGAGTTCTGGCGGCTCTCCCCCGAACGGATCGCAGCGCACGAGCCCGATCTGGTCGTCAGCTCCGATCTGCCAGGACTGGTCGGCGCGAGCATCGCGGCGAAGAGGCTCGGCGTGCCGCACCTGCACGACTGCCACGAGCTGTATCTCGAGAGCACGACGCTGCGTCCCTACGAGCGGCGCCTGCTGTGGCCGGTCGAGAGGACATACATGCGGCGCGCGGACTCCGTGGTCGTCGTCAACGAGACCATCCGGGACGAGTACGAGAAGCGCTACGGCGTGCGCGGCACGGTGCTGCGGAACTGTGCGCCCGCCGTCCCGGCCGACGTCCGAGCCAATCCCCTGAACCTTCGGTCCTTGGCAGGAATCCCCCAGAGCTCCCAGGTGGTGCTGTACCAGGGCGGACTGATGGCGGGGCGGGGCCTCGACGTCTGCGTGCGAGCGGCTCGGAATCTCCCGGACGGAGCGCATCTGGTGTTCATCGGCAAGGGACGGATGCTCGGGGAGCTGCAGCAGCTCGCCGCGGATCTGGGGGTCACCGACCGGGTGCACTGGCTCCCCGCCGTCGAACCGGGGGAGCTGCCCGCGTACACGGCCGCAGCAGACGTCGGGCTCATCCCGTACCAGCCCGTGTCCCGCAACAACCGGTACGCCCTGCCCAACAAGGTGTTCGAGTACACGGGAGCCGGCATCCCCTTCGTCGCCTCCGATCTGCCCGAGCTGCGCCGGATCGTCGAGACGGCGCGCTGCGGAGAGCTCTATGACCCCTTCGACCCGGAGCAGCTCGCCGCTGCGGTGAGCACGGTGCTCGAGCGGACGCACCGTTCGACCTACCGGCGCAATGCCGAACGTTTCGGGCGCGAGAACACGTGGACGAGCGAGCGGGAGATCCTGGTGTCCGAGATCCGGCGGCTGACGGGCTCGCGGCTGCCGATGTGACCTCTCGTCGCCGGGCGCGATCAGCTCGACGGAAGCCCTGGTTCGACGGCCCCCGGCGGGGCGCGCGGACCGGCACCCGGAGCGAGAGGGCCGGTCGCTACTATGACGAGGGCTGACGCGAGTCCGGACCGCTCACGACCGAACAACGTACGAGGAGTGGAGCACCATGCGCATTGCCGCCGTCGTCCATAACGGAGTCAAGCACGACGCGAGAGTGCTCAAGGGCGCGGCGTCACTGAAGGCGCAAGGGCACGACGTGCGCCTGTTCGGACTCACCCCGGACGAGACGGAGGACTTCGTCCTTCCGAACGGCGTCCCGGTGCATCTGCAGCACCGCGATCTCACGGGCGTCAAGGCACGCATCGCGGCCGAGGGGTTGGAGCGGGGACGGGACAGTTCGATCTGGACATCGTTCCGCATCCAGGGCGACTTGGTCTTCGAAAGCGTGCGGGCGACCTTCGAACCGCAGATCGTGCACATCCATGACCATCTGGCACTCACCGCCGCTTCGCGGTACAAGCAGACCTTCGGATGCCCCATCGTCTGGGACGCCCACGAGATCTACGAGGACCTCGCGAGCATCGAGCAAGTGCGCGCCGTGGTCAACGCCCGCATCGTTCGCCAGAACGTGCGGTACGTGGACGGTTTCATCACGCTGAACCAGAGCATCGCCGATTTCTATGAGAGCAAGTACCCCGCACTCCCGGCGGCTGTGCTGGTGCCGAACGCCGTCGAACGGGTGGTACAGACTCGCTACGACGGTCGGCTCCATGAGAAAGCCGGCCTGCACCCCGAGCAGAAGATCGTGCTGTTCCAAGGCGGATACTCCCCGCACCGAGGGATTCCCGCGCTGCTCGAGTCATCTCGCCATCTCCAGGAGGACTGGACACTGGTGTTCATGGGGTGGGGCAAGCTCGAGGACGAGATCCGGGCGTACGCCGATGCCGAGCCGAATCGTCCAGCGGGCCGACCTGCGGTGGCCGTGGTCCCCAGTGCCCCCCACGACGAGCTGCTCATGTGGACCGCGGGTGCCTCGCTCGGCACCATCCCCTACGAGAACACCGGTCTGAACCACCTGTACTGCTCCCCGAACAAGCTGTGGGAGTACCCGGCGGCCGGCGTGCCGATCCTCGCCAGCGACATGCCGGAGATGACGAAGAAGATCGAGGACTACGGCATCGGCATCACCGTGGACAGGGCGCTCGATCCCGAAGTCATCGCCGCGGCGGTGAACTCGCTCACGGATAACGACCTGGCGACGATGCGCGAGAACTGCGCGTCGTATGCCGTGGCCGAGGACTGGCGGAACTATGCAACGCGACTCACCGATCTTCACATGGACCTGGCCAAGAGGCACGGGATCCTGAAAGCGTCGCGATTCACGCAGCTCAAGGCCGATATCGGCCGTTTCCTGAAGGGGGAGTGACGGTGTCGAGCAGGAACTTCGCCCTGGCGTACGCCTGTGACGCGGACGAGCCGATGTCGATCGACGAGCTCCGCTACCGGATCGACGTCGCCACGGAGCATGTGGAGTCCGTCCATCGGACCGCGATGGAGCGCACCCATGTCGGAGACGGACGCTCGGGATTCGTCGTCTGGCGACCCGCGAAGCACGGATCCTCCTGGCCGACGGTGGTCGGATTGCCGAACGAGGGAGCTGCGTGGGTCCACATCCCCACTGCTGCCGGCGGGCCGGA
Organism: Brachybacterium sp. SYSU DS0246; assembly: GCF_059391765.1. Classification (NCBI taxonomy): domain Bacteria; kingdom Bacillati; phylum Actinomycetota; class Actinomycetes; order Micrococcales; family Dermabacteraceae; genus Brachybacterium; species Brachybacterium sp. SYSU DS0246. Next base: position 222,515 of record NZ_JBZXYT010000001.1, read on the forward strand.
GGACGGCGTGGACCCCGTACGGCTCGCCCAGGACATCACCGACGGTCTCGTCGACAGGATCGAGATGGGCGCGCCCGCCGCCGCGATGTACTGGAACCGCGATGGCCTGCGCATCGCCAACGACCGGCTCGGGATGGTCCGCCTCTACCAGTTCGAGGTCCCCGATCTCGGAGTCGTGTGGAGCACCCGGACGGGGCTGGCCCATGTGTTCAGCGGCATGGCTCCTGACGTCGAGCAGGCGACGTGGTCGGAGATCGCCACTCTCGGGTGGAACCTCAGCGGGCGATCACACCTCGGCAACGGACGGCAGATGCCGGCGAGCTCGACGGCGCGAGTCGATGCCCGGGGAGGGGTCGAGACGACGTCGGATCGGGACGCATGGATCCTGGCCACGGCATCAGGAGACGTTCCGGCTGCTCCCGAGGCGGCGCAGGGCATGGTTGATGCCATGAAGGTCATCTCGTGGTGGAAGACCCGGCCAGCGGCCGATCTCTCCGGCGGGAAGGATTCCCGAGTGACCGCCGCTGCGGCGATCCGCGCCGGGGTCGTGGACGCCGTGCGGACGGTCAACACGGACATCGGGGAGGTCGACACCGCGCGCGAACTCCTGCGCCTCGCAGGTCATCCGGTGGAGCACCGGATGGTGGAGACGAAGCCTCCGAGGGCCCCCGAGGGTGGAGTGCTCGCTCGCTACCTCTCGACCCAGCGCTCCTGGGAGGGAGGATTCAATGCAGTCTCTGCTCATCGAGGAGCCGTCTTCGAAGGATTCCTGCCGGCGTCCGCTCCGATCATCAACGGGCTCGGAGGCGAAGCGATCCAGGGACACACCATGGCCACGGCCACGTCGCGCGAGCAGTTGATCTCTCAGGACGCGGATGCGGGAAGGCAGTGGTTGAAGCGGCTGATCAGGGTGAACCTCAGCGCGCTCGACGAGGACGGAGCGGAGGCGGCGCGGGCGGCCGTCGACTCCTACGCGGACCAAGCCGAGTCCCTGGGTTTCCGCACCGCGTTCCAGGTGATCGACTTCTTCTACCATTTCAGCAAGATGCCCTACTGGTCCCAGCCTCAGGTCAATCCTGGCGTTCTCCTCCCGTTCTACTCGCCGAAGCTGTTGCCACGCACGATGTGGTCCTTCACGAATCCGTCGCCGGAGTACGGTCGAACGCACCGTGAGCTTCTCCGGGAGATTCTGCCCGCGTGGGCCGAGGTGCCCTTCTACAAAGGATCGCCGAAGTCGCGCTCGATCCCGTGGATGTGGGAGAACGACGACTGGGAGGACCTCCGGGACATCGTGCGGGACGGTGTGGGCTCTCTGGACAGCTTCTCGAGCGCCAAGGTCGGGAAGCTGATCGAGGACGCCGAGTCCGGTGAAGGGCGTTCGCGTCACGAGATCGCTCTCGCCAGGGTCATGTGGGAGCTCAGCTTCCGTGAGTTCGCGAAGGACATCGCGAGGACCGCACAGCGGACCGCTGACGGCGTACGTCGGATCAGGTCACGGACATCACTCGCGTGAACCCGAAGCCGGCGGCGTCATCGCGGACGGGCGACCAGTTAGGAACGCGTGGGAAAGGCATTGACCCGGAAGAGCCGGGAGAGGGGACACCATGAACGAGAACACCGAGTACATCACCAACGAGGCCGAGGTGGGCTTTCCTCCGCTGCAGTCCTCGCGCAAGGCCGTCTGGGCGTACTACCGGATCGAATTCTTGCCGGACGGGTACCCGGGGCGAAGGACCGGGGATGAACTGTTCGCCCACCCGATCTACGGTCCATATGTGATCGCGGACTACGTGCACCAGTACCGGGTCACCCAGGACCGGGCGTACCTCGACGCCGCGAAGAAGGTGGCCGACGCAGCGGTCGCGCACATGACGCCGGTCGGTGACGGGCTGGCCTTCATCTACAGCCAGGAGAAGACGAAGGTCTCACGCAAGAAGGGGTCCTGGTACAGCGGCCTCACTCAGGCTCGGTACGTCGACGTGTTCAACAAACTGCTCGCGCTTCCCGAGACCGAACGATTCCGGGAGCCCCTCTCGGGCATCCTCAGGAGCCTCGAGGTGCCCGTCGAGGAGGGGGGCGTCGCGGAGACGGCGGACAACGGAGGCCTCATCATCGAGGAGTACCCGTCGCTCGCACCCGACTGCACCCTCAACGGATGGACGACAGCAACCGTCATCCTTCGCGATTATGCGAAGGCCAAGGACGACGATCAGGCGTGGGATCTGTTCCATCGGTCCGTGCAAGGCCTCGAGAGCCTCATCCCTGTCTACGATGTCCCCCAGTACGCGACCTCGCGGTATAAGTTGAAGGGTCCTGCGGCGATCCGGCTCCAGGCCGAGGGCACGGACGTGACCGTACGCTCCGTTCAGGTCGACATGCCCGGGGCAGGGACATTCGATGCGAACGCGGACCTCGACCCGGGTGGTGAGGCCCTCTCGAGGGGACCGCGTCGGATCAAGCAGGGCTACAAGCAGTCCTTCACCGTTCAGCTGAGCCGTCGGACCTTCCCACGGCCGAACATCGTCCGTTTCACGATGGAGGCGACGGGGGAGGGGACCGTCAGAGCGTTCGTCGGCGACAACGTCTACGATCCGCTGACGAGTCTGGTGGTCCCGGAGTTCGAGAACGACCTGGGCACCTTTCCCGTCCGCGAAGGCACCAACGTGGTCGACGTCCCTGTGCCGTGGACGGAGGCCGAGATCATCGCGTATCCGACGAACTTCGGGAAGGCGATCGCGGGTCGCCAGTTCAATCAGTACCACTGGATCCACGTCGATACTCTCTCGAAGATCGTCGACGAGACCGGCAGCGACATGCTCCAGTACTACCGGGATCGTTGGCAGCGGTTCCCGGAGAAGTGGGCGAGCATCCCCGAATATCAGGATGAGCGGATCACCCTCGAGCGCTTCGATCCGAAGAAGCATAAGTAGGAACGCCCGCGTTCATCGCGAGGATCTCGGACGCCGAGAGGACCGTTGCCCCGAACGCCTCCCGGGGAGGGTGCCGGTACGCCATGGAGTTGATGCGACGCTTGATCGTCGAATCCCATGGGGCCAGCGCTCCCCACGCACCTGGGAAGGTGTTCGTCCGGCCCCTGTGCGGAGCATCCTTCGCATCGCCGGGGAGCCATCTCACGGTGGAGATCCCCCTGTCCGCGGCCATGAAGAACCGGCGGAAGGAGAGCGCCACCGACGTCAGCGAGGCGTCGGGGACGAGGGTGTCGTCGATGGCCTTCCACTCGGCGAGCGCCCGCACCCGCATCGTCGCATGGGAGCTGTCCTCGCCGCGAGGCACTGCGGGGATCGAGCGCTCGGCCATCGGCTCCTCGCGCGTGACGCCGAAGAAGGTCTCGCTGTCCACCGGGTAGTAGAACCAGGGGTGGCGCAGGGCGCCTGCTTCATATGCGTCGATCTCGCCCAGGAACCTGCGCGTCAGCGACTCGCCGAGGTGTCTCAGTCCGCTGTCCTGCCGCTGATCGCCCAGGATGAGGAACGAGGTCGCGGCGTCGACGACGTGGTTGTGCGGCAGTTCCAGGCCCAGGCGACGGGACGGGAAGTCCTCGAGGGTGACGTACCAGAACTTCCCGGCACGGGTGCGGACCTCGTCGTCGTGGACGAGGAGCGCACGTTGCGCAGCCGCGAACAGCTCTTCGGGAGCGATGTCGGAGTCGACAGTGCGTGGCGGTGCAGACTCGAGTTCTTCTCCGGCGGCGATCAGTGAACGGGCGATCAGCCCGGTGTGGACGAGATGCGCGGCGTGTTGGGTCCTGAGGTTGAAGTCCCCGGCGGCGAGCCCCGTGAGGTCGACAGGGGCCGGCAGTCCCCGCATGAGAACGGCGAACGAGGCGCTGTATCGGGAAAGGACATCAGGGAGGTAGTTCTCGTCGCGCGGGAGGAGCGATGCCACGGGGGAGGACCATGTCCGCCCCCCGTGGCGGACGGCGCGCACGACCGCCGTCGTGGCGCTCGGCCTCTCGATGATCAGTCTGTCAGCGGTGGCCTGCAGTCGGATCGGTGCTCCGCCGATCGACCCCACGACGGCGTCCCCCGCGGTGTAGCGACTGCCTGCGGACCACGCCGGGATGCACTGCCCGCGCCAGTTCTTCACGTCACGTGCTTCGTCGGTGCGCTCGACCATGTGCTGAGCCCACGTGGCGGCCTGACGAAGGTGCGCGGGGTCCCCGGTCACCCGCCAGGTGAGGCAGGCAGCACGGATGAGCAAGGAGACGTCCCAAGCGAAGTGTCCCTGCTCGTTGGAGTCATAGGCCGGCTCGCTCGCGATCTTCTCGCTCATGACGTCAAGACCTCGGCGGGCGAACTTCTCGTACGCTGCACGGACGTCGGCGATCCTGTGACTGGCCGGGCCATCTACGTCGAACGGTACGGAGTCGTGGTCCATTGCTCTCTTTCGCCGTTCTCTGCGGGAGGACGCCCATCCCTACAATCGATCCCGGAAGACTATCGTGCCGGTATCGGACGATCTGGTCTCTCTCACCGGGCACGAGTCGTGACGACGGAGTCCGTGCCGTCGGCGTGGACGACGGCCGGCGTCCCCGCAAGGTTCTCGACCTGGACGACGAGCACCACGGCCTCCGCGTCGTCCGGGACCTTCTCTGCCATTCCCTGCTGTCGCAGGGTCCAGGGCACGTGATGGGTGTTGTAGTCGACGGCGAGGGTCTCGTCCCAGTAGGTCGACGTGGAGATGATGCTCCCCTCGGCGTCGAGCCAGCGGGCGATGACGCGGACGCGCACGGTGGAGGATTCCCTGCCGGTCATCGATGCCTCGCACTTGTTCTTGCCGGTATCCCGCGATCCACCGACGACGGTGCATGAGGTCAGACGCACCGTCGTGCTCATCCTGTCCAGCCTGGCGGGATCATCGACCTGCACGCTCAGGACGTTCGTGACCGTGCGGGGCTCGAGCAGCGTCGCGTCATCCAACCGGTGCAGAGCGGGGACATGAGTGCCATCGGTCGGTTCGAGCCGCAGATCGGCCTGGAGCGGAAGTGCCTTCACGCCGTCGTCAGTGGCTTCGATGAAAGGCGCCGAGGCGAGAAGCGAACACTCGAGCTCCTCGCCGGTGCCCGGTGTGAGCGCCTGGCCCGAGACATCGCCGCCACGGGCAAGGAAGAGGTTCGTGCCGAGCTTGCCGTCCGTCTGCATCTCGGCGGGCTCCCCTCCGCTCGTGCAGCTGACTCGGAATGACACGAACGCCGCGAGCGCGCTCGATGAGGGAACCGCGCCCACACCGACATCGAAGTACAGCAGCGACGAACCGCCGGTCTCCACGGCGGGAACCGTGACCGTATCGACGACGACGTCCTGCGCACCGAACGTCAGAGGCACCTCGCTCGGCCTCCGGTCCGCAGCATCGGATGAGTCGGACGGGCCGATCCCGGCGGCCCGGTCATCGGTGCCCTGGCCCACGAGCCTGTCGACCGCGAGTGTCCCGACGACAGCGACGAGGATCACCGCGATGGTGTACGCGGCCAGTCCGACAACACGTCGCCCCGGAGCGGGTGATGTGTCCGGCTCGTGCGGGGGCCCTGGCGATGGGAAGAGATCGTTCACGCGTCCTCACCCTAGCGGGGCGTGATCGTTGCACCGCTGGGCGGCGGCTCGATCGCTCACGCAGGACCGGGTCGATTGTCGGTTCGCGGCGGCCCGAGGGCCCACGTCGCTCAGGAACGGCAGCTGCATCATCGTGTCGCCCCACTGCTGCCGATGGGCGCCTGTGCACAGTGGAACGGGGAGAACGCAGTATGGTCGGGCTGGCATTGCTTGTGCGTACCGACTGCACGGATCGAGAGGTTCATCGTGAAGACTGCTGTTGTGGCTCTGGGGAAGATCGGGCTGCCGTTGGCGGTGCAGTTCGCCGATGCGGGGCACGAGGTGGTCGGGGTCGATGTGAATCCCCGGCAGGTGGAGCTGATCAACCAGGGCATCGAGCCGTTCCCCGGCGAGGCCCACCTCCAGGAGAAGCTCTCCGAACTCGTCCCCGCCGGGCGCCTGCGGGCGACCACGGATTACGCCGAGGCGATCCCGGGCGCGGACGCGGTGGTGATCGTGGTGCCCCTGTTCGTCGACGACGCGACCTGGGCACCGGACTTCGCGTGGATGGACGCCGCCACCCGGTCCCTGGCCCAGCACCTCACCCCGGGCACCTTGGTCTCCTACGAGACCACTCTGCCGGTGGGAACGCTGCGCACCCGGTTCGTGCCCATGATCCAGGAGATCTCGGACCTGACGGAGTCGAAGGACTTCTTCGCGGTGTTCTCCCCGGAGCGGGTCCTGACCGGGCGGGTGTTCGCGGACCTGCGGAAGTACCCCAAGCTCATCGGTGCCCTCTCGGCGGAGGGCAGAGATCGGGCGCGCGCGTTCTACGAGTCCGCGCTGACCTTCGAGCAGCGGGCGGACCTGCCGCGCCCCAACGGGGTGTGGGACCTCGGCTCGCCCGAGGCCAGCGAGCTCGCAAAACTGGCCGAGACCACCTACCGCGACGTGAACATCGCCCTGGCCAACGAGTTCGCCCTCTTCGCGCAGGACCACGGGATCGACGTCTACAAGGTGATCGAGGCCTCCAACTCCCAGCCCTACTCCCACATCCACCAGCCGGGCATCGCCGTCGGCGGGCACTGCATCCCCGTCTACCCGCGCCTGTACCTCTCGACCGATCCGAACGCGACCACCGTGCGCACCGCCCGCACCTTGAACGCGTCGGTGCCCTCGCACCTGGTCGAGCGTGCCGCGAACCTGCTGGGTTCGCTGCAGGGCCTGAAGGCCGTGGTGCTCGGCGCGTCGTACCGCACCGGGGTGAAGGAGACCGCGTTCTCCGGCGTGTTCCCCGTGGTCGAGGCGCTGCGTGAGCACGGCGCCGAGGTCGCCGTCCACGACACGTACTACGACGACGAGGAGCTCGCCGGATTCGGCTGGGCCCCGTACCACGTGGGCGAGAGCGCGGACCTGGTGATCGTGCAGACCAACCACGCCGAGTACCGCGAGCTCTCCGCGGCCGACGTGCCCGGCATCAAGCTGATCATCGACGGGCGCAACATCACCACGGCCGAGAAATGGGCCGGCACCCCCCGACTCGTCCTCGGCGACGGTTCCACCTCCACCCACCAGCAGGACTCCTGACCGTACAGGCGAACCGCCAAGCAGCACAGAGAAAACTCGACGTCGTGGACACGGCGGGAACGACAGGAGCATGAGCGTGGCGACCACGAACCTTCGGGCCGGACTGATCGGCCTGGGCATGATGGGACGCCATCACGCCCGCAACCTTCGATCGGTGGACGGCGTCGATCTCGTCGCCGTCGCCGATTCCTTCGGTGACCCGCACGGGGTAGCGGATGACCTGGAAGTCCTGCCGGACGTCGAGGCCCTGATCGCTGCCGGCATCGACTACGCCGTGGTCGCCGTGCCCACCCAGTTCCACCTCGACGTGGCACTGGCCCTCGCCGAGGCCAACGTGCACTGCATGATCGAGAAACCGCTCGCCTTCGACATCGGCGAGGCGGAGGAGATCGCCGAGGCCTTCGAGGAGGCCGGTCTGGTCGGCGCCGTCGGCTACATCGAGCGCTACAACCCGGCGCTGCAGGAGATGCGCAAGCGCATCGCGGATGGCCAGCTCGGACAGATCTACCAGATCACCACCCGTCGGCAGGGCGCCTTCCCGGCCCGCATCCGGGACGTGGGCGTGGTCAAGGACCTAGCCACCCATGACCTTGATATGACCGCCTGGGTCGCCGACTCGGAGTACGCCACAGTCGGCGCCACCTCCACACGGCGCAGCGGCCGCGACGACGAAGACATGGTCTCGATCACCGGCCGCCTGGCCGACGACACGATCACCAACCATCTGGTGAACTGGCTGTCACCGTTGAAGGAGCGCATCATCGTGGTGACAGGGGAGAATGGTGCGCTGATCGGAGACACGATCAACGCCGACCTCATCTTCCACGCCAACGCCGAGACCTCCAACAACGAGTGGGAGTCGATTGCATCGTTCCGCGGAGTCAGCGAGGGCGACTCGATCCGCTACTCGCTGCAGCGTAAGGAGCCGCTGCGTACCGAGCACGAGGCCTTGCGTGATGCCATCAACGGCGACGTCTCGAACATCGTCACGATGCGTGAGGGTCTCCACACGGTCCGTGTCGTCGAATCCGTCCTCGAATCCGCTCGGGACCAGAGCATGGTGGAGATCGCACCGTCCCGCTGAGGGATCGCGGCAGGTCATCGCCTACACTCAGCCCCTGCCCTCGATGACGACAGCCATCCAGGAGAGCGATGCCGGAACGACCAGGAGATCACGGGCGGCGGCGTGCTGGCTGGGTGGCCGGCGCGCTGATGACCGTGCTGCTCGTGGTGGTCGTGGTCCTGCTGGTCTGGCGTCCACCCGCTGACCTCTCGCTCCCGAACGCCCCCGCCCCGAGCGACACGTCGGCCCCCATGGACGACGATCCGGTGGTCGCGCGGCAGACGGCGTCACTCACCGTCCCCGAGTCCCTCCGACTGCCGGCCCGGTCCTTCGAGGCGGAAGCCGGCCAGACGTATCTGGTTCAGTTCCGTGCCGCGATGGAGAAGCCACCGGGCTCCCAGGGATCGGCGATGTACTTCGGGGCGAGCCTCGCCTGCGGAGGAGGCCCGGACGGTGGCACGCTGCGGTCCGTCGGGGGGACGCAGAACGTCCGTACGGGGGAGCGGGTCGTCATCACGAACCAGTTCCTGCTCAAGGTCGAGCACACCGGCACGCACTCCTGTCGCCTCTCCGTGAACTCCCCGAACGCCGAAGCGGCGGCCGCGGGCGTCACCGCCGAGGTGGACTCGGTCTGGTTGGCCCACCGCGTCGAAGGGGAGGCGTTCGAGGCATCGGCGGAGGAGCGCCTGCCCAGAGTCGTCGCTCCCAGAGAACGGGCGGCGGTCTTCCGGTTCGAGCTGGATCACGAGGGAGATCCCGCGGTTCCCGAGCAGCTGCTGAGCACCGTGCACCTCACGGCTTGCACCATGGTCAACGGCTCCATCGAGGACGGGCAGGCATGGTGCGAGGCCGGGGAGACGGACGCCCGCGGCAGCTCCCTCGAGCTGACGTACCGCGAGGACGTGCTCCGCAGCGATGGCGAAGTCTGTTCCAGCCGGTTGCTCGCGTCGCACGACACGCAGATCGCGAGGCTCACCCACCATCAGGTCTTGGACACCACGCTCACTACGACCGATCCGCCCAGCAGCTGCGGCCCCACCGTGCGCTACGTGGTCGCGGTGGCGAACGACGGTCCGGCGCCCCTGGTCGTGCACCGGTCCAACACGACCTTGATGGTGCTCCCCAGGCAATAGACTTGATCACCGTCGGCAGAGCGGGAATCGGATCGGTGCAGCCGAGAGGGCGCTCTGCCGCAGCTTTCCTCGGAGCGCGCAACGTCCCCGAGGCCGGGATGCGTCTCCGAGAACACGCGACACCTCAGGAACTCGTAGGGCAAGGAGTCGAAGCATGGGTTGGCGTGACTATCGCCTGGGGTTCATCGGTGCCTCCCGTCGCCACCGTTTCGCGGAGCCATCGACGGTCAGCGGATGGAACCGTGTGCTCACCCCCGGCTTCAAGTTCTTCATCCATCCCGAGGCACCACTGCGCCGGATCGAGGATGCGGAAGGCCGAGTCGTCCTCGTCATCGGCGATGTGGTGGTCGCGCATGGCCGGCACCAGCTCGATGAGCTCCTGATCCGCGTCGCTGCCGGTGAGCGGGAACCCTTGGACGACCTGTCCGGTCGCTTCGCCCTGGCGGTGCTCGACGGTGACGGCGGTCAGATCATGCACGACCCGCTGGGGTCTCAGGCGGTCTTCAGAACTCTGGGGCCGGAGCCCGTCGTCTCCTCCCATTCATCGCTGATCGCCGCCTGTGACGGCCTGGCCGTCTCGTCACGGCTGACGCGGTACATGGCGACTGAGGAGTACCGCGCGCGCACGACCCGGTTCTTGCCGGGAGATCTGTCCCTGTACGAGGAGATCGTCCACCTCGTTCCCAACAACGAGCTGGATCTCCGCACGGGACGAACGCATCGGTACTGGCCGCGGGAGAGCATCCCCTCCAGCTCGTTCGAAGACCTCGTCGAGGTCTGGGACGGGTACTTCCAGGCGTACGCCGGCTTCCTCCAGCGGCACTATCGCCCGGTCATCGGCCTGACCGGGGGCCTCGATTCCCGTGCGGTGATCGCCGCGCTCCACAGCATGGGCGTGGATGCGCACTACATCACCTGGGACAAGATGCCGGAGGACGAGGCAGTGCGGATTCCTCGACTGGCCGGGCATCTGGGCGGCCGACATTCCTGGGTGCGCATGGACGAGCGTCCGACGGGGACGGAGATCGACGAGATCAGGCAGGCGGCACGATCTGCCACGGGACTCACTCGAGGAACTCCGCTGCTGCCCGCGCAGATCGCCCAGGTCGTCTCGTCCCGGGACCTCTTCGTCAAGGGGCTCGGCGGGGAGGTCATGCGGGGGCCGTTCAATTCGCGCGTGAAGGCGCATCTGCCCTCGGACGACCACGAGAGTCTTGCGTACGCCCTGTATGCCGGAAAGATCCGCCTCACGGCGGGAGCGGAGTATGCGAAGACGACGCGTGCCGCGATCCGGGGGTACCTGGAACGCGCGAACTATGGCGCCGATCTGCATGGCGCGGACGCCGGGGACCTCATCTACTGGGAGCAGCGCATGGGCACCTGGACCGCGATCCAGCATGCGGAGTTCTCCGTCGTCCTGAACTCCCACTCCGCGATGAACAGCCGGAAGCTCTTCAGCACCGCCTGGGGACTGCCGGACGAGGAGCGCTTCGGTCCCGCACTGCTCCATCGGCTCATCGAGCGCTACGACCCCAAGCTCGCCGCCCTCTGATTCGACGCGGGCGGGGCGAGTCGGCTCACAGACTCCCGTAGACGGTGCCGAGCATCTCCCGGTACTTCTCGTTCGAAAGGGACCGGTGGCCCTTGCCGAGGTCGTACTCGAGGACGGAAACCCGCTCCGGGTGACCGAGCTTCGCGAGGTCGGCGAGGAGCGGCTTCTCGTGCTTGGACACATGGAAGTCGTCGCCGGTGTTGGAGACGATGTACGTCCGGGGCACCTTGCCCGTCGCCCTCATGCGCTCGATCGCCGAGATGCGCCTCGTGAGTGCCGTGGACGTCGGGCCCTGCTTCCGGCCGAAGGCCGCCTCGTACGCGGGTTGGACGAGGCGGGGAAAGTACTGCCTCAGGTCGGTCTGCGGGCTCATCGCCACGACGACCGCGTCCTCGATGTGCGCTCCGGCGTGGAGCGCGGCGAACCCGCCGCCGGAGTTCCCCACGAGGACGATGTTCGTCACCCCCAGCGCGGAGGCAGCCGTCGTGATCGTCTCGGCGATGATCGGTGCCAGGTCGGTCTCCTCCGTGCCGAGGTACCAGGCAAGACTAAGATCCGCCGAGAGATCGAGGGTCGGATCCGCGATGGACATGGTGGGACCGGCGCCCATCTCGATCTGATAGCGCCACCGCTGGAAGATCGGGAGCCGGGTGCGCCCGCGATCGATCGCTCCATGGAACAGGACGGTGAGAGTGTCGCCGGTGGCCGGATCGAGAGCGAAGGGGAGTGCCAACGGGCCCGCGTCCCGTGTGTGGATCTTCGGCTCACGGAGGTGCTCGGCGAGATCGGGCGTCCCGGCATGGCCGGCCACGGGCAGCGGATAGAAGGTCGGCCGCCAGGAGGACATGCCGCCCCAATTGACCAGGCCCGTACGGTGCCGCGGGACCTCTTGGGAATGTGCGCTCCGGGAAGTGACCAACATGTCTGCAGTGCAGGCGCGGGCGCCGAGGTCGACGTCCGGCGTGAATCCGAGCTCGGCCGCCCTCTGCAGGAGCGCGTTCGCGCGAGCGCGTCGCCCGCCGGGCGTCGCCTCCCAGCTGTCCCTGCGGTTCTCCGTGACCAGCTCGAGCAGTTCCCTCCGCCGTTCCGGCACGAGGTGCGACGGCTTCTCTCCCGGACGGAGAACGGCCTGCGGTGCGGCGGGAGCGCCGTCGGAGCCGTCCGGCTCCGGGAGGCCGAGCGGGAACTCGAGACCAGCCTGCGAGACCTCGACGATCTCGCTGAGACGATGCGTCGTGACCCGCAGCAGGACTGCACCTCTCCGAGCACCGGGGAGCGTCTCGATCCTCGGGTGGTCTCCCTTGCCCGCGGCGATCACGGTGATGAACCGGAAGTGCGTGCCGTGCTTGCGGGCCAGCACGGCGGGAGCCGGCTTCTTCGTCTTCCATCCGGTCGCGACCCAACCGTCGAACGGTTCCATCCGGCCCCGCACCGTGGACAGGTCCGTGGCGGTGCCCGTGAAGCAGAGGGCGGCATGGTGACCTTCGGCGTCGAGGGCGACGTGATTGCGAGAGACCGTCGCGGTGACCTCATGACCGAGCTGCCAGCGCTGGACCCCGGTGATCTCGCCCGCCGACTGGAACGCGTCGATGACGACGAGATAGTCCCCGCTGACCGAATAGCTGACGTGCCGGCGCAACCTGACGCCGTCGTACCCGTCGTCATCGAACATCCAGTGGTGGAAACGCGGCTCGACCACGCGCTTCGTGAGCGTCACCGTCGATCCCGGGCGGCGCGGGAGCCCTTCGACGTAGGCGAGGCTGTGGGCGTCGTGGGAGAGGAAATGGCTGCGGGGAATGCTCTTCCCGTACTGATACTTCCCGGGATCGACGACCCAGTTGACGGTATCCGCACTGAAGGTGAGCGATCCACCGTCGGGGTGTCCGTGCACGCGGTCCGATCGCCCGAAGCTGACGGAGTAGAAAGTCTCCTCCTTGAAGGACTTCTCTGTCTCTCCCCATCCGCTGCGGGCGAAGAGGTAGCCGGCGTCGTACACCTTGACGAGATCCTCGGGGGGCTCGCCGAGGGCGCCTTCCGAGGACACGTAGTCGGTCACCGGCGTCCGGACAGGCCGGGGACTCCCGCCGTCGGTGTCTCCGATGGAGACGAAGGTCCCGTCCGGGCGCGTCGCATGAGCCAGTTCCTCCGGCGCCAGCTCCAGCCGTTCGGCGCCCGGAGGGCGGGCGACTCCCTCCACGTCGAGCCGGCGGAAGACCTTCTCCCACCACAGCCGGTTGGCGTAGTGGTACGCGATGGCGCCCTCAGCGTTGACACCCTGCTCGTCGTACTGCTCGGTGAAGAGCTCCCCGAGTCGCGAGACGGCGAGGTTCGTCGCTGCGTCATCCCCGAGCATCCGGGCACACACGAAGAGCGCCTGGTGCTGATGCAGCGCATGGTTCGAATGCCCGAGATGGGCCGGGTCGGAGAGCCAAGCGAGATGATCGGCGATCGCCCGTTCCAGCCACTCGAGATCCTCGGGGGAGCGGTCCCGGACCAGGGGAGCGGCGACGCAGAGCTGGAGCGCCCGGATCCCGTCGACCATGTCCTTCCAGGCGTACGGCGAGCGGGGCCGGTTCGAGGGGTTCTTCTCGACCCAGTCGCGGACGTACCGGATCCACATGTCGAAGGCCTCGGCATTCCCCGAGACGGCGGCGCGGCGCAGCGGATCCAGCCAGCGGAGCATGTGGTACTGGTGACGCCAGTTGTTGTCGTCGAAGGGGTCCGCGCGCCAGTCGATGATGGCCGGTAGCTTCCACGTGGGGTGCGGCGAGATCGTCACGGACCCGCCCAGGAGCTCAGCGACCGCCTCGGGACGGAATGCGTATCCGAATGCCTGCCGCTCGGAGACGGCGAAGTCGAGACTCATCGGGGTCGGGCCTCCGGGGATAGGCGAACCGCGCCCACGACGTCGTGGGCGGGGTCCAGGGTCGTCAGTCGGTTAGTTCGGCTCAGTCGGTCAGTTCGGCGTAGGCGTCCGCGATGATCGTGGCCAGCTGCTTCCAGTCGCGATGGGTCTCCACCCATTCACGGGACTGGGCGCCGATCGTACGGGTCAGCTCCTTGTCGTCGAGAAGCCGGGTGAGCTGCTCGATGAGCGACTCGGCGCTGCCCTTCTCGTGCAGGAAGCCGTTGAGCTCCGGCGTGATGATCTCCTTCAGCGCCGCGACGTCGGAGGCCACGATGGCCTTGCCCATCGCCATGGCCTCGAAGGGCTTCAGCGGGGAGACCATCTCGCACACCGGCAGCGGCAGCCGCGGGAACGGCGTGATGTCGACGAGCGAGTAGTAGCTCTCCACCTCCTCATGCGGCACCCGGCCGGTGAAGGTGATGACATGGTCGAGCTCATGCTCCTGCACCCACGCCGTGAAGCGTTCGAGCTCCGCGCCGTCCCCGACGATGAGGACATGGAAGTCGTCGCGGGTCCGGTTCAGAACCTCGGCAGCCTCGAGGATCAGCTCGATCCCCTCGTAGTCGAGCACCGAGCCCACGTAGCCGATCACCGTCTTGCCGGCCACGCCGAGCCGGGAGGCCAGCTCCTCGTCGCGCGGGATCGGGGTGAAGCGGGAGGTGTCGACGCCGTTGGGCACGACGCGGATCTTCTCCGCGTCGACGCCGCGGGAGATCATCTCCTCGCGCAGCGCCTCGGTGATGGTGAAGACTCGCGTCGCGCCCTTGGCGGCGTCGGCCTCCATGCGCGCGATGTACTGGAACATGTTGCTGCGGGCCCACTCGGGGTTCCGCGAACCGCGCGTGACCTCCCAGAGACCGCGCACCTCGTAGATTGAGGGGAGGCCCAGCTGGCGCGCCGTCTTGACGGCGGTGAGACCGTTCCAGTGGTTCGACGCCGCATGGAGGATCGCGGGCCGTTCCTTCTTCGCGAGGTCCAGCAGGGCGCCCGAGTACCGCTCCGTGTAGTAGTAGAGAGGGTTCTTCTTCTCGATCTGCCGACCGGTGAGCAGACGGCGGTAGTCGACGTTCCCGACCACCTCGTGCATCGGCACGTCGGGGATCTCGGCCTTGCCGGGCATGTCGTACGGGTATCCCAGGCGCGTCACGCCGTCGACATCCCAGCCGATGCGATTGAGCTCCGAGAGCAGCCCGTGGGTGCGGGTCGCGTAGCCGGCGGAGTTGTGCGGCAGGGAGTTGTGCAGGAGGTAGAAGACCCGGTGCTGCTCCGCCTGGTACGCCGGGGTCTTCCGCATCGCCGGGAAGGGGAAGCCGGTCTTGCCGAGCTGGTAGTTGCTCACGGCATTGCGCTGCACCTCGTTCTCGAGGTTCTTCGCCCAGGAGTCGTTCGGGTGGAGCGTGCGGTAGGCCCGCAGGTACTCGATGAGCTGCTTCTGCTTGCCGGCGGTGCGGGCGCGGCGGATGGCTCGCCGCAGCGCGTTCATCGGCACCGCGCGCGGATCGGCGTCCTTCAGCAGCGCGGAGGCCACTTTGCGATTCCCTCGGGCGAGCGCCACGGTGAGATGGGCGCGCATCAGATCGTTCGCGCCGAGCCCCTGGCCCGCTTCGGCGAGGGTCTCCTCGGAGAACGACTGGTCGGCGTAGGCCGCGTTGAGGGCGAGGATCGCCTGGTTCACGGGATCGCGCGACGCCGCGATCGCCTCCAGCGCCCGGTCGAGCTGATGCGGGATCGCGTAGTCCAGGGCGGCGCGATGCGCCTCCGGGTGACTCGGCAGATCCTCTTCCAGGCGGCGGAGCGCCCACGCGCTGCGGGCAGTGGGAAGGTCGAGCTCACGAACCAGCTCGAGATAGAGCTCGAGGGCATCGATCTGCGCGCCGTTGCGGGCCAGGGACAGCCCGAGCACCTCCTCGGCGGTGCTGCCGCGCGACTTCCCGATCAGGAAGCGCGCGTACTCGAGCGTCACGGCGCCGTCGAAGCCGGAGGCCGCGGTCGCCTCGCGGAATGCCGCGAGAGCGCTCTCGGACCGGTCAGGGCGGTCGGCCGCCGCGCGGGCTTCGTTCAGGACCTCAGCGCCACGAGCCCTGCTCGCGCCGTCGGCCGCACGGGCGCCGCTCACGGCGCCAGCCGCGCGCGCATCCGAGGACGCGGCCGGCACGGGCGCAGCCGTCGTCTCACGGGCGGTGCGGGCGGCGGCGCGAAGTCGTCGGTACCTGCTCGAGATGCCGTCGTTCACCGCCACAGCCCCTTGGTGTCGATGACGATCTTCTCCTGCAGCAGCTCGCGGTCGAGCTCCCTGAAGGGGTCGTGGTCCACCAGCAGGAGGACGATGTCGGCGCGCTCGAGGGCCGAGTCGAGATCGGCCAGCTCGACGTTGTCGCGCTCGGCCAGCTCCTTCGGAAGCTCCTCGACGTTGGGCTCGACCACGAGCACGGTGCCGTCGGTGAGCCTCTCCGCAAGATCGCCGGCGATGGTGCGGCTGGGGGACTCGCGCAGGTCGTCGATGTTCGCCTTGAAGGCGATGCCGAGCGCGGCGACGGTGGGGTTCTTGAACCGCTCCGCCTTCTCCAGGACCTTCTCGAGCACGAGCTGCGGCTTGGAGTCGTTGACCTCGCGAGCAGTGCGGATCAGGTTCGAGAACTCGCGGTCCGCCGAGACGATGAACCACGGATCCACGGCGATGCAGTGCCCACCGACGCCCGGTCCGGGCTGGAGGATGTTCACCCGCGGATGGTGGTTGGCGAGCTCGATGAGCTCCCACACGTCGATGCCCTGCCGGTCGGCGATGATCGACAGCTCGTTGGCGAACGCGATGTTCACGTCGCGGAAGGCGTTCTCGGTCAGCTTGGCCATCTCCGCGGTCCGGGCGTCGGTGATGAGCAGCTCGCCCTTGCAGAAGCTCGCGTAGAGGTCACGGTTCAGCGCCGCGGCCTCCGGCGTCACGCCGCCGATGATGCGGTCGTTGTCGACCATCTCGATCATGATGCGGCCGGGCAGCACACGCTCGGGGGCATGGGAGAAGTACAGGGAGTTGGGGAGGTTCGGCTCCAGGGTGAACTCGGGGCGGGCCTCGAGGATCACCTCGGCCATGCGCTCGGTCGCTCCGGGAGGGGCGGTCGACTCGAGCACGACCAGCTCGCCTCCGGAGAGCCGGCGGGCGATGCCTCGAGCGGCCGCCTCGATGTAGGAGAGGTCGGTGTCGTGGTCACCGGTGAACGGGGTGGGGACCGAGACGATGTAGGCGTCGGCCTCGGGGGTCTCGGTCTGGGCGGAGAGCTTGCCCTGGGCGACGACGCCGGCGACGACCGCCTCGAGCCCCTCCTCGACGAACGGCACCGTGCCGGCATTGATCGCGTCCACCGTGGCCTGCTTGACGTCGACGCCGATGACCGTCTTGCCGGCCTGGGCGAGGACCGCGGCGGTCGGCAGTCCGATGTAGCCGAGGCCGATCACACCGACCGTGTTGAGGGGGACGTTCGGACTCATCAAGTTCTCCTGGGCACGGGGACGGGGACGCGGGGGACCCGAGGGCCTCGGTCACGGTATCGCCTCGGGGTACGACGAGGAACTAGGAGCGGCGTGGTTGTCGTCCAGGCAACACTTGATGGTTCGTGGACGGTCGGAGTGGTCGTCACCACGGTCGGGGGCGTGCTCGCGGGTCACGAGACGGGCGCGTCGGCCCCGCCTCCGTCCGACGGCGCGGGCGACGGCGCGTCGGCCGCATCGAGCTTCAGCATCGTGACCGTCCCCGGGTCGCTCGGCACCGTGAGTGGCTGCGAGCGGGCGAGCGGGGCGCCGGCGAATTCCCCCGTGACGGGGACGGGATCCGCCAGCCAGCTGCGCGTCGCGTCGAGCGATTCGCCGGAGAGCCGGGACCCGAGCGTGAGCTCCCATCCGTTCGGGGCGATGGCCTCGGCGCCCTCCGGCGCGCTGATCTCGACCGGTCGTGTCATGTATGCACCGTTTGACGGATCTCGCAGGTCGACGATCATGATCGCCAGTTCGCCGTCGTCCCCCAGGACGGCGTGCACGGAGACCAGCCCGTCACCGCTGACCGTCGGCCTCAGCACCGTGCCCTCGGGGAGCCCGCCGAGCATCATGAGCGCCAGATAGCTCGTGCGGCCCTGGACGATCTTTCCCGGCTCCTCCAGGGTCCCGCGGGCGCAGATCGGGCTCATCGGGGCACCACCCTCGCAGGCCTTCAACGTCGAGTGGAAGGCGGTGCGCTCCACCCCGAGCTCGGCGAGCGTCATCGCGTAGTCCACGGTCCACAGTGCTTGGGCGTGGGTGCGGGAGGTGTCGTTGGCGCCAGGACACGAGGTCGGGCCGGTCTCCTCCATCCACAGCGGCAGGCCGTGCTGCTCTGCGACCTCGGCGCCCATCCCGACGATGCTGCGGGCGCGCTCGCGAATCGCGGGGGAGGTGAGATCCTCGACGGTGGGGTTCGCGATGGAGGACGCCGGCCCCTCGCAGTTCCACAGCGGGTACCAGTGCAGGCTCAGGGCCCGCTGGTTCGGGATGCCGGACTCCGCGAACGCGCGCCACCACGGCGCGTCGTACGCGCCGGGCCCGGCGACCGGCAGACCCGGGGCCGCCGTCTCGAGGGCCGCGGAGTACTCGGTGAGCGAGCGCTGGTACGTCTCCGGGGTCCACGTCGCGTCGCGGACCGCGAGTTGGGGCTGGTTCGCGTGGAAGAACCCGTTGGGCTCGTTGCCGATCGCGACCGCCAGCAGGCGGTCCCCGAACGCCTTCTGGGCGTGGGCGGCCATGTCGGCTGCGCGCGCGGGGTCGTCGTGCCCGAGATCGAGGTCGATCGTCACGGTCGCGTCGACGTCTTCGGCGACCGCGGCGACACGCTCGAGGTCTTCCGGGGTGACGGTCGCCTGGGCCCATTCCGGGGCGGGCTCGTCGGAGGAGGTCCACCACACGTGCCGGTCGATGCCGTTACCCCCGAAGCGCAGGGCAGGACTGCCCAGTTCGTCCAGGGTCAGGGCGAGGTTCGAGTCCTCCGAGTCCCACATCGGGGAGGCCAGCTCGCGGGCGTCGAAGCTGAGGCCGACGGTTCCGCCCGTGCGGGCGGCGCCGTCCTCGAGCACCAGCCGCGTCGAGACCGCGCTGCCCTGGGCGCCGGCCGGATCTGTCATCGTGAATCCGCCAGGGGAGGGGTCGTGACCGGGGAGGAACAGGGTCTCGGAGTCCGGCGGCTGCGGGGCGGTCGTCGCTGTGCTTCCGGGGTCTGACGACGGCAGCGTCGGGCGCAGGGCGAGGGCACCGATCACCAGGAGGAGGACGACGACGAGGGCCCCGGCCCCGCTCATGAGCCAACGGCGTCGAGTCATCTCGTCCCTCCCCCTGGTGCGCGGTGAGCCAGCCCCGCCCCGGGGCACGACCACCAAGGATGGCAGAGCTGGAGACCGAGGCGGCCTCAAGTGAGCGATTCGCCTTTACTGCCGGTGTGAGGGGAAGGGCGGTCGTCTCAGAATCGGTGACCTATTCGTGGCGCAACGAGACGCGAGCCGGGAGGCGATCAGCGAGAATGCTCGTGTGGCAACAGAGCTGTTGAACGCGTCCCGGATGAACCGTGGCACGCTGCCGCCGGGTGCCGACGCTGATCACTTCATCCCCGCGCGGCACGCGGGCCTGTGGCACATCGACTCGGCCGTCGCTGAGTCCGTGATCGGGCTGCCTGCCGACGCCTCCGGGCAGCAGGGAGAATTCCTGGTCCTTCAGAGCACCACCGGCGTGCAGATGTTCTTTCCGTACGGCTGCGACGGCGCCTCGTGCGGATACGTCCGCAAGCTGCTGGACGCTGTGACCGACGAGTGGAGCGAATGGTCGCCGTGGGAGCCGACCAGCGGAGACGACCTCACTGCCGTGGCGCAGCACGAGATCCGGCGCGCCCAGTTCACCAGCTTGATGGGAGGACCGATCAGCACCGGCGGCCGTGCCGCGGTGGCCCTCCGCTGTGACCACGGGTTCACTGGCTTCGCCGCCAAGGTGCTGCCCGCCGTTCGGGCCCGTGGCATCCAGGTCGCCCAGGCGTACAACCCCCGCAACTGGCACCGTGCTGAGAACGAAGGTGTGACCGCTGATGACCTGAACGGGTGGGTCGCCGCCGGCGACGTGGAGATCATCAACCACTCGGCGAATCACCTGCCCGCCGACACGAAGGCCGCGCTGTTCGATCAGATTGTGAACGGCCTCGCCGAGATCGAGGCCGAGGTCCCCGCTGCCGCCGGCACGGTGTGGGGATTCGCCCCGCCCGGCGTGTCCTCCGGCAACTACGGCGGGTTCAATGACGGGCGCACCCCGAAGCGCTGGGGCACCTACGCGGGGCGCCTGATCCTCCAGCACCACGCGATCGGATTCGGTTATCTGGCAGGCACCTCGCAGCGCGTCCTCGACGGCACCCCGCGCGACGGACAGGGGCACGTCACGATGAACCGGCAGAGCGTCGCCGGCCTGAAGGCATCGATCGACCAGGCGATCACCAACCGGACGGGCCTGCAGCTAATGCTGCACCCCTCCCAGCTCGACGCGACAGGGAACCTCTCGACGGCGCAGTTCCTTGAGGTTCTCGACTACATCGCCGCCATGCGCGACGCCGGCCTACTGGTCACTCTCTCACCGTACGAGATGCTGCTCGCCGACTCGACGTAGGTCGGCCTCTGCGAGCGGACGTTGGTGCCGCCGTTCTCGGAGACCGCTCCCTGACGGGTCATGCACAAGCTGGCGAGAGCACCGCTCGTCGGGGAGCCCGAGGCCGGGAGACCTCAAACCATCACATGGGCGTCGTTGCGCCCGAACCACGCCACATCGCCGGTCGCCAGCAGCTCCCGGTCGCTCGCGGACCACGCGTGGCCGCCCACCTCGCCGTGGCGCATCTGGGTGAAGTTGAAGCGGTCCGCGGAGTAGACGCGGCCACCCGCCGCGACGACGGCCTCGAGGAAACCGGTGTCCTCCCCACGGGAGACGTCCGCGAAGGGGTGGGTCACGAAGACGTCGCGGCCGGCGGTGACCGTCGGTCCCATCACCCGGTCGGTGAAGCGATGCTCCATCCAGGGAAAGCGCAGCAGCGTCGCATCGGTCCCGGCCAGATACATGTAGTGGGCGTGCTTGCCCACCACGTCGGCCCCGGAGAACTCGCGCGCCCTCAGCAGATCGTGCAGGTAGAACTGGCCGTAGAGGTCGTCGTCGTCCATCTTGGCCACGACCTCCCCCTCGGCCCGCTCGATCGCGGCGTTCAGGCACGCGCCGAGGCTCCAACTGCCGGGGACCTCGAGGACCACCACGTTCTCGACGCCGAGCTCCCGCGTCCGCTCGGCGGTCGCAGTGGGGGACGCGAAGCCGTGGGTGACCAGCAGCAGCTGACGCTCCACGCCCGCTTGTCCGGCCACCTGGGAGACGAGATGTTCGAGCTGCTCGGGCCGGTTGGTCGCGGCCATGATGCTCACAGTCGGCAGACCCGCCCCGCCGGGCAATCCGATCTTCCCGGCCTTCCCCCCGAGGCCGACGGTATCGAGCACCTGGCGGGCGCGGTGGGTGTAGGTGTGCTCATGCCAGACGCGGCGCTGGGCGAGGTGCACGGTGCGGTCGCGCAGCTCGGGGGAGCGCACCAGCGCCCGCACCACCTGCGCGGCCTCCTCCCGTTCGCTGACCACGGGGACCTCGTCCTCGGTGAAGAACTCGCCGATGGCGGGGGAGGGGGCCGAGACCACGGGCGTGCCGGAGGCGGTGATCTCGAAGATCCGGCGGGCGCACATCGACGGGCTCGTGGTCACGGAGTTCACGTTGAGGAACACCTTGTACGCCTTGTAGGCGGTGAGCATCCGGTCGTAGCTGAGGGATCCCACGACGCGGTCGGCCAGCGCGCCGGGAAACTGGTAGCGCTCGTCGTCGCCGAGGAAACGGGAGAAGACCTCCAGGCCCTTGCCCATCCGCGCCGAGGCGTCCAGCGCCCCGCCGAGCAGCATGTCCATCTGCTCGCGGCGCTCGGGGAACTTGTGCGCGAAGTACATGCCGGCGAAGGCGACGTCGCGCGCCTGGTGGCCGTGCTTGAGGCGGATCGGGTTGTGCACCGCGGACTGCGCCGCGAACGGCAGCACCGCGACCCGGTCATGGCCCAGCTCCTGCCGGTAGCGCGGCAGGAGCGTCACGTCGGTGGTGAAGACCTGATCGAACAGCTTCGCGGTGGGCAGGAAGTCCTCGAAGTGCGGCGGATCCTCCTTGTTCCAGAAGACCGTGGGGATGGCGTGCTCCCGGCAGTGGTCCACGAGCTCGCGCAGCGGCTGAGTCGGGGCCTTCGAACCGGTGAGCTGGTACTGCCAGAGGTCCCGGTTGCCGTGCCAGGCGGACTCCACCAGCAGCAGGTCCACGGGAGTTTCGGAGAGCTGCTCACGCCACCGCTGCGGGGTGACGGCGACCGTCTCGAACTCGTGGCTCCAGGCGAGCATCGAGAAGTCGTCGAGAATCACCGCGGCACGCAGGCCGGTCAGGTGCGGGGCGCGCTCCGGGAGCTTCAGGGGTGGGAAGGACAGGCGCCCTTCACCGTCGAAGCTCCCCACGCCATCCCCCACTCCGTAGGTGACGGTGCGCCGACGCTGCTGCCACGTGCGCAGCTGGCTGATCCCGCCCTTGCGCAGATGCCACAGGCCGGTGCGGATGGTCTGCAGACGGGACGGGGACTGCGCGGGCATGGGCACCTCTGGGCTGGGGAGCGGACGGACGGGCGTCTCATGGTCCCACGGTGACCTGCCTCGCAAAGCGTAGGCGGGCGGTCGGGATGGGCTGTCGGGCGCGCCACAGGGCGGGGGTTGGCCGGGGGCGGTCGGAAGTGGCGGCGGTACCCTGGCGTCTGCTCCGGCCAGGCCGGGGCGTCAGAAGACGCGGGAGGAGAACCGTGACCCAGCAGCCGGCCGACAGGACGCCCGTGCGCGTCACCGTGTACGGCAGCTGTGTCGCGCGCGATTCCGTGGACCTCGCCGGGCACGGCCGCCTCGCGGTCGTCGACTACATCGCCCGCCAGTCACTCCTCTCGGCCGGCCACGACCTCTCCGCCAAGTTCCCGGCCGATGCGCAGGTCGCCCACCGGTTCCAGAAGCGGATGATGGCCTCCGACTTCGCCGGTGACGTCGAGACCCGCGTCAGGAGCGTCCGCGGCCGCACCGACATCCTGCTGTGGGACCTCACGGACGAGCGGCACGGGGTGCACGTGTTCGACGACGGCACCGTGGTCACCCGCAGCATCGATCTGATCGCCGTGCCGGAGGCGCTCGCCGTGGTCGAGGACGCCCGCCACATCGCCTTCGGGACGGATGAGCACTTCGCGGCGTGGGCCGAGCGTGCCGATGAGTTCCGCAGGAACTTGCGCTCGATGGGTCTGTTCGGACGGACCGTCGTGCTGCACGTGCCGTGGGCGCGGACCACCGTCGCCGGACAGACGACGCCGGCCAGCATGGGGACCAGCGCCGACGAGGCGAACGAGGCGTACCGCCGCTACTACGACCACCTGCGCGACATCGGCTTCTCCATGCTCGAGTTCCCCGAGGACAAGGTGCTCGCCGATCCCGAGCACCGCTGGGGGCTGGCACCTTTCCACTACACGCAGGATGTGTACGAGGAGATCGTCGACAGGCTGCTCGCACAGCTCGGCCGCGGCGAGTCGACGTCTGGTGCGACCGCGGAGGACGGCGTGGCGGCGAGCGGTCCTGCTGCCGGGTCAGCGCCGGCTGAGGATGAGTCAGATGGCGGCAGGCACGACGCGAACCCGTCGGCTGCGTCATCGAGCGACGCGGATAACGAAGAATAGGTTTCCCGCGAGATCAGGATTGCTCGAATAGCTCGGACGGCCCTGTCGCGGTCCGAGGAGAGAGCCTATTCCGTCGTATCGCTGCCGGAGCGCCGCCATGGCGTCCCGCTAGACGGGCTCGAGTGGCCGATACGTGACATCTCACCAGCTCGTGGAGGTGCCTGTCCAGAACGCCCGGATGACAGCCTCGCGACGCCGTCCTAGACGTCTTCCTCCGCGCTGTCCTGCCGGCGCCGCTCGCAGGACAAGACGGTGGCTCTCCCATGTCCTCCGGCGTTGTCTCCAGCACCCGGTCGAGCTCGAGGATGTCTTTCGCATCGAGCAGCTGGAAGGTGCGCGCGAGCACCGCGAGCCATTCGCGGATCTCGGGCGCGCCAGGACCTCACGCGGAGGTGCGTTCTTTACCGCCGCTCCCAGTGCCACGGCTCGTTCCTCGCCTGCCACGAGGTCTGCCCGAAACCGTAGCGGGAGGCGTTGGCGACCAGCCACCGGTGGGTGACGTCCCCGCGGGTGACCTGGATATCCACCGCGCCCCGGCGGGCATCGCCGTGCGGCGAGGTGCCCGCGAAGGCGGCGGTGGGCCGGCCCAGCGCCACCAGCAGCTGGATCTGCCGGTCGATCGGACGGTAGGCGTCGTTGAGCGTGAACGTGCGGCCCGTGGCGGCGGTGAAGGCACGCTGCATCGCGGTGAACGCGGCGGCGGCCTGGTTCGGCAGCGTCCAGTTCGGGGCGATCACCGTGAGCTGGTTCGCGGCCAGCCGCCCGTTGCTGCCGTCAAAGCGCTGGTTGGGGACCGACATGATCCTCGCCCACGTGCGCATGTCGACGATGCCGGTGGCCGGCAGGCCCTGTTCCCGCTGGTAGCGCATCACGGCCGCGCGGGTCTGGGGGCCGAACTTCCCGTCGGCCGTGGCCCCGACCTTCACCTGGACCGCGTACACGTCATCACCGCGGTCGCCGGAGGCCAGGGTGCGGTAGCTGATGCGGGTCCCACCCGAGACGGTGGTCGGCGGGGGCGTGTTCTGGAAGGTGGGGGAGGTGAGCTGGCCGCCCTTGAAGCTCTGGTAGGTGATGCCGGAGCTGCCGGTGCGCTGGTTGCCGATCGGGGCGCCGAGGTAGCTGCGGACGCCGCCGAGGGACCGGTAGTTGTCGTACATCGCTCCGGCGACGACGAACGTGAACCCGTCGGTGGAGTAGATCCCGCCCTCGGCGAACTGCAGGGCGGTGCTGCCCGCCGCGGAGATCTGCGGGGTGATGGGCATGCCGAAGGCGGCCTGCCCGCCCCGAGCGTCGTAGAGGCGCTTCGCCTCACCGCGGAGGATCACGGCGGAGTTCGACGACGGGGAGTACAGCACCGAGCCGCCGGCGAATTCCTGCCGCAGCCCGGAGCCGTAGCGGTACTGATACCCGGAGGGCTTGCCGATCAGCGAGCTGCCGCCGTGCGAGGCCCAATGCGTGCCGGTGGGGCCGCTGGTCAGGCCGCGCTGGGAATCCGGGCCGAGCACGACCAGGCGGTGCATCATCACCGCCATCGCGTCACGGTGGATGCCGTCCTGCGGGCGGAAGCTGCCATCGGACCAGCCGGTGGTGACGCCGTTGGCGTAGCCCCAGGCCATCGCCCCGTAGTGCTGTGTTCGCGGGGTGACGTCCGTGAACGGCGAGCGGGACGGGGCAGGCACGCCTCCGCCGAAGGAGCGCTGCATCATCGCCAGGGCGGCGTCGCGATCGATCGAGTCCAGCGGACGGAAGGTACCGTCGGACCACCCGGTGGTGATCCCCTGCTCGGCGGCCCAGGAGATCTCGCGGTAGTACATGTTGTCCGTGCCGACGTCGACGAAGCGGCTGCGCTGAGGAGCCACGTACCTCGTGGGGGCGTGGACGCGGTAGATCATCGCCACGAACGCGTCGCGATTGATGTCCTCGAGCGGGCGGTATGTGCCGTCGGGCCAGCCGGTCGCGTAGCCCTCGCGCTGCATCCACAGGATCTCGTCGGCGTACATCATCCCGGCTGGGACGTCCGTGAACCCGCGACGCGAGCTCGTCGCGGTGGCGCTGAACGCCCGCTGCTCGACGAGCATCGAGGCGGGCAGCGCGCCCGGCCCGTCCAGGAGCAGGTCGCCGGCGGCCTCGGGGACATCGGCGGGGTCCGCGGCGACGTCCTCGATGCTGTCGGTATCGCCCAGCACCTCCTCGTCCTCGACGTCCGCCACGAGCTCCTCGGCAGGGTTCTCGTCCTCGCCGTCTGTCGCGGGGTTTTCGCCGGCGTTCTCCGTCTCGGCGTCCGCCGTGGTGTCTTCGTCGGCATTCTCATTCTCGAGCTCCACCGCGACGTCCCCGTCGGCATCTTCGTGCCGCGGATTCTCGGGGTCGACCGGCGCGGTGGTCGAGCCCGTGCCGGCGGCGGGGACGGTGTCGTTCTCCTCGTCCTCCGTGGACTGGGCCGGAGCGTCCTGGCCGGTCTCATCCGCAGCGCCGGCCGGGACGTCCCGGTCGGTCTCGCTCTCAGGGTCCCGCGGGCGCGTCTGATCAGCCTCGCCCGAAGCGCGCTCTGGCGGAGCCTGGCCGGATTCATCCCCAGTGACCTGCAGGGCAGTCTGACCGGCTTCGCTCAGCGGCACCTTGTCGGCTTGTGCCGCGGCCCGGCCGGTGGTGTCCGCGGCTGCGTGCTCGTCGGCAGACGCCGTCTGCTCGTCCTCGTCGTCGTCCTCGCTCTTATCCGTCGGTTTCGGCGCGGCAGGCGGCGCGTCTTGGGCGTCAGCTGCGCTCGCCGGGGCCTCGGGCGGTGCCTCGCTCGGGTCGCCCGGGCCG
Organism: Brachybacterium sp. SYSU DS0246; assembly: GCF_059391765.1. Taxonomy (NCBI): domain Bacteria; kingdom Bacillati; phylum Actinomycetota; class Actinomycetes; order Micrococcales; family Dermabacteraceae; genus Brachybacterium; species Brachybacterium sp. SYSU DS0246. The sequence continues at coordinate 248,920 of NZ_JBZXYT010000001.1, forward strand.
TTGTGGGTTTCGGTCGGGGCGTGCTGCGCCTCCGGCGCGGCGACGGCATCTGGAGTGGCAGAGCGCGCGGGCGGGGATGCCTCCTCGGCGTGGGCGACACCGGCGGTGATGGTCAGCCCGGCGAAGGCCAGAGCGGTCCAGCCGACGACACGAACGGGGCGGAGACGGAATATCCGGGCAGGGGAGGCCAGAGGCATAAGGGCATCATTCCGAGATGGGCGCAGCGCACCGAGGTGGGGGAGGGGCCGGGGCGCCACAGGGGGCCAGCCGACAGAACGAACAGTAATGGCCCGGTCCGCCCACCGGCAGGGCATTCGGTCACGGTTGGGTGTCGGTGCATCACCATCTGCGGCCTCGGCGCGGAACCGCTCGGTCATGACCGTTGCCCGGGGTGTTGGCGGCCAGAACAATGAGCGCATTGTTCGAGCGCCGCTGACCGGAGGAGGCCACGATGAGCGCTGCGGAGCCGGGCGCACGGCGCGTCGCCACCGGCGCGCGACGCCACGTCGCACCGGATCCGGACCGTCGGACTGTGGCCTCGGGATTCCTGTTCGGCTGCGGGATCGCGGCCTCGATCATCGATCTGTTCATCTTCCATCTGGTCCTGCAGTGGCACCACTTCTATGACCTCTCCACCACGCGCGTGGCGTTGACCGCCGACGGCTTCTTCCATGCGGTGGCCTGGTTCATCACCGTGTGGGGGCTGTTCCTGCTGGCCGACGTCCGCCGCCGCGCCGAGATCAGGTGGTTGCGCTGGAGCGCCGCCGTGGTCACGGGCATCGGGGCGTTCCAGCTCTTCGATGGGGTCGTGGACCACAAGCTGCTGCGGATCCACCAGATCCGCTACGGCGTGGACCTGCTGCCGTACGACGCCGTCTGGATCGGCTCCTCCGCGCTCGTGCTGGTGATCGGCGTGGTGATGCTGTGGCGCACCCGCCCCGTGCGCCCGACCGGCACTGCCGGCTGACGGCCATGGACCACGAGCACGACCATGACGCGGTCGCCGCGTCGGACGTCGCGTGGGCGCTGTTCGAGGTCAGCGTCAGCGTTCTGCTCGTCGCGGCTGCCGCGGCGTACGCGCTCGCGCTGTGGACGAGTCGCGGCCGCAGCCCGTGGCCGGCCCGGCGCAGCGCGGCCTGGTTCGCCGGGCTGGGGTGTGTCGCGGCAGGGCTGCTCGGCCCGCTCGCCGCGGCGGCCCACACCAGCTTCACCGCGCACATGGCCGGGCATCTGCTGGTAGGGATGCTCGGTCCTTTGCTGCTGGTGCTCGGCTCTCCGGTATCCCTGGCGCTGCGGGCGCTCCCGGTGGCGGGCGCGCGGCGTCTCTCTCGACTCCTGCGCACTCAGGCGATCGGTGCGGTCACCCATCCGGTGAGTGCGGCGGTCCTCAATGCCGGAGGGCTGTGGCTGCTGTACACCACGGCCCTCTATCCGCTGATGCACTCCTCGGCGCCGGTCCACGCGCTCGTGCACACCCACATCGTGTTCGCCGGCTATCTCTTCGCCGCCTCGCTGATCGGGGCGGATCCGAATCCCCACCGAGCCTCGATCCCGGTGCGCTCGGCAGTGCTCATCGCGTTCATCGCGGCCCACTCGATCCTCGCGAAATGGCTCTGGGCCAGTCCGCCGGCCGGCGTCGCGCCCTATGACGGCCGGGCGGGCGCGCAGCTCATGTACTACGGCGGGGACGCCGTCGATGTCGCGCTCATCGTGCTGCTGCTGCACCGGTGGTACGTGGCGACCCGGCCCCGGGCCGGCGCCGCGGCGCTGGCTGGCTGAGCGGCGCCCACCGGCTGAGCGGTGCCCACCGGCTGAGCGGCGCATCGACCGGAACCAGCTCCAGCGGGCCCGAACGTCCCGGGGCCCCAGTACGATCGTGCCCACCGAGTCGGAGGAGACGCCACCATGTGCGGACGCTATGTGCTCGAAATCGATGCCGAGGGGCAGATGCGCGCCTACGCGGCCCAGCCCGCGCGTGAGCTGGACTGGTACCCGATCTTCTCCATCGCGCCGCGCACCAAGGCCCCCGTCGTCCGCGAGTACGTCGACGAGAGCGGGCAGCTGCAGCGCACCCTCGAGCTCGCCCGTTGGGGCTTCCAGCCCTCCTGGGCGAAGGAGAAGGGGCCGCGGCCGATCAACGCCCGCTTCGAGACCGCCGCGACCAACGGCATGTTCCGCGCGGCCTTCGCCTCCTCCCGGGCGGTGGTGCCGATGTCCGGGTACTACGAATGGGTCGAGACCGAGACCGGCAAGCAGCCCTACTACGTCCACCCCACCGATGAGCGCCTGCTGCACGCGGCCGGCCTCACCACCGCCGCCCAGAACGCGGACGGCGAGTGGGACGTCAGCTTCACGATCATCACCCGGGAGGCCCGCGACGCCGCCGGGGACGTCCACGACCGCATGCCCGCCTTCCTCGACGAGGACCTGCTGGCGGACTGGCTCGCCCCCGGCAAGCTCGACGCCACCGGCAGGGAGCGGCTGCACGGCGAGCTCGGGGATGTCTCCGAGCGCCAGGCCCAGACCCTGGTCACCCACCCGGTGGACCGCCGGGTCAACAACACCCGCACCGTCGACCGCACCGACCCGGGCCTGATCGCACCGCTCATCCTCGGCTGAGCATCAGCCCCGCGTCGGGCCGGATGGTCATAGAGGAGCGGAGCAGGGGAGCACGACGGGGCGGGGAGCGTCACGCCCGTACGGGGGAGCGGTAGCGCGCGAGGTACTCCTGGAAGTCCCACGCCGGCTGACCGGCCGTGCCCTCGAGGAAATCGGTCGCAGCGTGCCGGCCCCGCGCGTACAGCAGCTCGCATTCCTCGTCCGAGAGGGAGAACTTGGTGGGGCCGACGGCGTCGGTGTCGATGAAGATCGTGCGCGCCCGCGCGTGCGAATCCTCGATGTGCTGGCGGTCGTAGAACCCGGTGACGGTGTCCACGACCGCCTTGCCGTAGGACAGCGGGCCCGTGATCTTGTTGACCGTGCCGGTCCCGTCCGGCGGCCGCGCCGAGAGCTTGATGCCGAACGTGGGCCAACGTGGCACCTGTCCCTCGGGCAGGTCGAACACGGAGACCGGGAAGTTCGACAGCATCCCGCCGTCGACCAGCCACGCCGGCCCGCCCCGCCGGTTGCGCCACCGCACCGGCCGGAAGAACAGCGGGATCGCCACCGAGGCACGGACGGCATCGACGACCCGCAGCTGCGCGGGATCGGTCCCGAACTCGGCGCCGTCCGTCGGCAGGAAGCGCAGGCGGCCGGCGGAGAGATCCGAGGCGGTCACGACCAGGCGGAACTGCTGCTCGCCCTGCCCTTCACCCACGAGGTGTGGATCGTGGCAGAGGAGATCGGCGAACGTGCCGGTGCGGTCGGGGCCGCCGTGCTCGGCCAGCTGTTCCTCGAGCCAGCTGGCGAGGGTGTCGCCGCGGTGCACGCCGAGGTGCAGCAGGATGGCCAGAGCCTTGCCGAGCAGAGGCCGGGTCCACCAGGGGCCGTCGGCAAATCGCGAGTAGTCGGTCTCGCGGAGGATCTGGACCATCGTCGTCGCCGGGACCCCCGCGGTGACCAGTGCGCCGGCGATCGCCCCGGCGGAGGAGCCGGCGACCCGGTTGATGCGATACCCGTGCTCCTCGAGCACCTCGATCGCGCCGGCCAGCGCGATGCCTCTGACCCCGCCGCCCTCCAGCACGAGATCGACGCGCCGGGTCTCCGCGCCCGGGTCCGGTGACGGCAGGAAGGGGCGGGCGTTCGGCATCCGCACAGGGTAGGCCAACGCCGCGCAGCCCTGCCGCCGAGACCACCGGACCTCCGACTGACCGAGTGTTCGCCTCCTCGGCAGGACGGCGATCAGCCCCGCTATCAGGGGCGAAGGGTGCGCAGCGGCCGTCCCCGCGACCCCGGGAGCAGTGAGGCATTGACCGTCTGCGAGGGCGGGATAACACTGGCCGCATCATCGGCCGACGGCGCCGATCCTCCCGTGAGGAGTAGATCCATGAACGCGAGATCGAAGGTAGCGCTCGGACTGCTGGGCGGGTACGTCCTGGGCCGCGGACGGCAGGCGAAACTCGCAGCACTTGTGCTGGGATACATCGCCGTCAAGCAGGGTGGCCGCGGCCTGGAGTCGGTCCGCTCGACCCTGATGGAGTCCGACGAGGCCAAGGCGCTCACCCAGCAGATCACCACAGGCCTGGCCACGGCCGCGACCGGGGCCGCGACCGCCGCGGCAGGCAAGGGCATCCACACCCTCAGCGAGAACCTCCAGCAGCGCACGGCGCAGCTGCGCGAAGGGTCCTCCGAAACCTCTGAGCCCGCCGAATCCTCCCAGCCCGAGTCATCAGAGTCTTCCGAATCCTCCGACTCGTCAGAGGCCTCGGATTCCTCCGACTCCTCCGAGTCGTCCGAGAGCGGCGCGGAGAACTCGTCCGAGGAGTCGGCCGAGGGCGGTGCGTCGAGCGAGAGCGAGGCGAGCGGCAGCGCTGAGAACACGGACCAGGCCGAGAGCACGGACCGGAAGGGTGAGTCCGATGAGTGAGCGCACCGCCGAGGACACCTCGACCAAGCCGTGGTGGAAGAGCGCCCTGGAGCAGCTTCCCCTCGATGATCTGAGATCGGACCTGACCGAGTACGCCTCGGCGCTCGCCGAGAAGGGCACCTCCGCCCTGACCGACAAGCTCAACGACTTCGCCGAGTCCATGACACCGGGGGAGGGCGGCGCTGCCGGCGAGGGCCTGAAGAAGGGCGCCGAGAAGCTCGGCGAAGGCAAGAACCCGGCGACCGCGGGCGCCTCTGCGCTGGCTGCGGGAGCCAAGGAGAAACTGACCCCCGGTTCATCCGGTGGGTCGTCCTCGGGTGGATCCTCGGAGGTCAAGAAGTTCTCCAACATCGTCGAGACGGTCGAGGTCGGCGTGCCCGTCAGGGTCGCCTACAACCAGTGGACGCAGTTCCAGGACTGGACCGGCTTCATGAAGAAAGTCGAGAACGCGGAACAGCAGTCCGAGGAGAAGGTGGAGTTCAAGGGGCAGGTGTTCCTCTCGCACCGCACCTGGGAATCCACCATCGTCCAGCAGGTTCCCGATGAGCAGATCGTCTGGCGCTCGAAGGGCGAGAAGGGGCACCTCGACGGCGCGGTCACGTTCCACGAGCTCGGCCCGCGCCTGACGCGCATCCTCATCGTCGTCAACTACTACCCGCAGGGCTTCGTCGAGAAGGTCGGCAACATGGGTCGCCCGGTGGGCCGGCGCATCCGCGTCGAGGCCCGGCTCTTCGCCCGCTACGTCATGACGCAGACGATCCTGGACGAGGACGCCGTCGAGGGCTGGCGCGGGGAGATCCGCGACAGCGAAGTGGTGCGCACGCACGAGGAGGCCCTCGAGGCCGAACGCGCTGCCCAGGAGCAGCAGGACGAACAGGGCGAACAGGATCAGCAGAGTCAGCACGGCGAGCAGGGCCAGCAGAGTCAGCAAGGCAAGGAACAGCAGGATCAGCAGGCTCAGGACGACGAGGAGAGCCCGCAGGACGAATCGGCCGACGCCGACGGCGAGAGCCGCGACCAGTCCGACGAGTCCTCAGGCGGCGACGGACCCTCCGAGGCCACCGCTGGCGAGAGCTCCGACGCTGCAGATGCCGAGCAGGAATCAACCGGCACGGAGCAGGACAGCGAGGGCGACCAGAGCGACGGTGGCGAGGGCCAGGACGGCGGCACCGGCGAAGACGGCGGCGCTGGGCAGGACGGCGACACCGAGAACGGTGACGACGGCCAGAACGGCGGCACCGACGAGGGCGGCGACCAGAGCGACGGCGCCGAGGGCGACGGTACTGAGAAAGCCGACGGCACTTCCGACGAGGACGGTGGCAGCACCGAGCAGGACGCCAGCACCGAGACCGACGAGCCTGCCCAGGAGGAGGACGGCGACTTCGAGTACGTCGAGGTCGACTCCGACGACACCAGCGGTTCCTCGTGATGGCACAGGCCTCGCAGAACAACGACCCGGGCGGCGACGGGACAGAGGACGAGAAGGAGCAGAGCCGTCAGGACAAAGGGTCCCGCGCTGAGAAGAAGCCCTCCGGCCGGCGCCGACGGAAGAAGGTGCTGACGGCCAAGGGAGCGGTTCGCCGCTCGACCGGTCACCTCGCGGAGCTGACCGGTCGGGTTCCCGAGTCCGTCATCGCGGTCGAACGCCAGGAGGACGGCTGGAAGGTGAGTCTCGAGTTTCTCGAATCCCGCCGGGTCCCGGACACCACGGACATCATGGCCGAATACAGCGTGTACGTGGATGATCGAGGCGAGCTGACCTCCTACAAGCGCGAATCCCGCTACACCCGCGGACGCGTCGAGAGCTGAGGCCTCCGCTCCAGGCCGAGGTGAGGAGCCGCGGCGAGACCCACCGGCAGGCGAGACCCGCCGGCGGGCGAGGCGCGCGGGCGGGCGAGGCTCGCGGGCGGGCGAGGCTCGCGGGCGGGCGAGGCGCATGAACGGGCCCCAGCGCCGAGGTGCCTCGTCGCCCCGGAGCCCGGACCGTCGGCCCCTTACCCGGTGGACTGGCGGATGACCACCGTCTCGCCCTGGGGCAGCGGGGTGCCGGCAGGCGGATCAGTGCCGATCACGTACCACTTGCCCACGGTGCTCGAGGGCTCGTTGCGCACCTCGTAGTTGTAGCCGGCTGCCTGCAGCGTGGCTTTGGCCTGGGAGAGATACATGCCGGAGACGGAGGGGACCCCGCCGTTCTGATCCGCCTGCGGCGGGGGCGCCTTCGTCGCTGCCGGTGCGGACGGGAAGGGTTCGCTGGGCAGGCCCTCGTGGACGCGGCTCATGTACTCCTGCCAGGTGGGCAGGGAGACCGTGTTGCCCCACACGTGGCCGTGGCGGAGCATCTGGCCGTCGACCGGGAAGCCGCCGGGGGAGATGTTGGCCTGGGGGTGGCCGAACCAGACGGCGGTGGACATCTGGCGGGTGAAGCCGACGTACCAGGTGTGGAACTGGGAGCCGGAGGTGCCGGTCTTGCCGCCGGCGGGGTGGCCCTCGATGATCTTGCCCTTGCCGGTGGCGCGGGGGTCCTCGAGGTCCTGCTCGAGGGTCCAGGCCATGGTGTCGGCGACCTTCTTGTCCACCGCCTGGTGGCATTCGGCCCCGGAGATCGGCATGGCCTCGCCGTTGCGGTCGATGACCTCGGTGACCGCCTGCGGCTTGCAGTACGTCCCGCCGGCGGCGTACGTCGCATAGGCGCCTGCCATGTCCAGAGCGGAGATGCGCACCTCGCCGAGCACGATCACGGCCGGGGCCAGTTCGGTGCCGTAGATGTCCTCGATGCTGGCGTCCCACGTCTGCGGATCCGCGGGGTCGTGGGTCGCGGGGACCACGCCGATCTCCCGGGCGCCCTCGGCGATGTTGCACAGATCCAGCTGCCGGGCCATGTTCGCGTAGGCGGTGTTGATCGAGAACTTCGTGGCGTTCAGTGCGGTCTCCATGGGGGAGATCCGCACCGAGACGGCGTTGTCGGGGTTGTACCCGGGGTTCTCCCGCCACGCGCCGCGAGGCAGGCACTTGGCGGGGAAGCGGGACATGGGCTCGCGCACCGTGCTCACCCTGTCGGTGATGCTGTGGTTCGTCTCCAGCCATTCCTGGAGCACGAAGGGCTTGAACGTGGAGCCGACGGGGAAGCCGCTGGAGCCGCCGAGGGCCTTGGGGACGTTGTAGTTGATCGCCGTCTCGCCCGGGTTGACCTCTTGATACGGGTTGAACGAGCGGTTCTCGGCCATCGTGAGGATGTTGCCCGTTCCCGGCTCCACGGTCACGATCGAGTGGCCGAAGCCGTGCTGCGCATCCCCGGGCACGCGGCGTTCGAGGATCTCGCCGGCGATCTTCTGCTTGGCCGGATCCAGCGTGGTGCGGATGGTCAGCCCGCCCCCGTAGAGCAGCTTCTGGCGCTCCTCGTACGTCGGGGCGAATTCGGGGTCGCTGAGCAGGGTGCGGGTGACGTAGTCGCAGAAGAACCCGCTGCGGCCCGCGTCGGCGCAGCCCGCGCGCACGTTCTGGATCTGCAGCATGTCCTCCACCGGCTGCTCGGTGTACTTCGTGTACTCCTCGTCGGTGATGTAGCCCTCGCTGTGCATGTCGGCGAGCACCTCGTTGCGGCGCTTCTCGCCGGCTTCGGGGTGGTCGACCGGGTCGTACTGGTTCGGGCCGTTGGTGATACCCGCCAGGAGGGCGGCCTCGCCCGGATTCAGATCCGCAGCGTTCTTGGAGAAATAGTGCCGCGAGCCGGTCTCGACCCCGTACTGGGACGGGCCGAACTGGGCGACGTTGAGGTAGGCGTTGAGGATCTCGTCCTTGCTCCAGCGCTTCTCCAGCGAGATCGCCAACTTCGCCTCACGCGCCTTGCGCCCGTAGGTCTGTTCCGTGGCTTCTTTGATGTCTTCCTGGTCGCCGCGCTGGACTGCGTCCATCAGCAGGGCGTTCTTGACGTACTGCTGGGTCAGCGTCGACCCGCCCTGCGTGGGGCCGCCTCCCATGTTGCTGAGGAAGGCGCGCGTGGTGCCCTTGAGGTCCACGCCGCCGTGCTCGTAGAACCGGCGGTCCTCGACCGCGATCACCGCATGCTGCATGTGCGGCGAGATCTTCTCCAGCGGCACCATGATGCGGTTCTCGGTGTAGAAGGTCGCCAGCAGCGATCCGTCGGCAGCTTCGATCCGGCTGGCCTCGTTCAGCGGCTGGACCTCGAGCTCGGTCGGGTAGGACTCGAACAGTTCGACGCCGTCCTCGGCGATCGCGGAGGTGGCCGAGACCGCCGGCAGGAAGAAGGCGGCCAGGAGTACGCCGCCGAGCGCCGAGACGGCGATCATCCCCAGCAGCAGGTACAGGAACTGCAGCATGGCGACGGGAAGGGGACGTCCGGACGGGGAAGTGGACGGAGTGCTGGCCATGTTTCCAGGGTATGGCGGGCACATGCGACCGCGGAAGGTTCAACCACGGGTTCTGTGCCTGCGCGTCGCCGATGTAATGCGATCGTTGTGCGCCGAGGGTGCTGTGGGTGGCTCGTGGCACGCATCGGGATGCTCCCGGCGCCGGAATACAGGCTCGCTCGGTGCGGCGTGGAGGCCCGTGACGACGAGGCCGGGCTCCAGCGGTCCGGGGCGGTCAGACGGTGAACATCGCCTCGGCCAGCAGCTGGAGCGTCTGGGCATTGCCGGCGGGCTCACCGAGGGGCTCGGACTCGTAGGCGCCCAGGGAGCCGGAGACCATGATCTCGTCCACCCCGCTGGCGGCGGCGAACTCGCGCAGCCGCGGAGTGACCTGCTCCGGGGTGCCGATGAACCACGAGGAGCGCACCTGCTCCAGTGCCTGCGCCTCGGCGCCCTCGGAGGGCGCTGCCAGGACCTCCTCGATGGTCTCCAGCGGCCGCATCGGGGCGTTGGTGCGCATCCGGGCGAACTGTCGCAGCATCGGCAGGGCGCGCTGGTGGGCCTCCTCCTCGGTGGGTGCGACGGAGACGTTGGCCGTGAGGAAGGACTGCGGCTGGGGATGGCGCTCGCTGGGCTGGTACGTCTCGCGATACAGCGTCATCGCCTGCTCGAGGCCCGGGGCGCCGAAGTGGTTGGCGAACACGTAGGGCAGTCCCAGCTGCGCCGCGAGGCGGGCGGAGAAGTCGCTCGAGCCCAATAGCCACACCTCGGGCGAGGTGGTCGCGGCCGGGGTCGCGCGGGCCTCGTAGGTGCCGCCGTTGCTGAAGGAGAAGCTCGCCCCGTCCGGGCTCATGATCTCCATGATCTCCTGGACGTTCTGCGGGAACTCCTGGGCCTCGCTGGTGGTGCCGGAGCGACGCAGCAGCTGCGTGATCACCGGATCGCTCCCCGGTGCGCGGCCCAGGCCCAGGTCGATCCGGCCCGGGGCGATCGCCTCCAGCGCTGCGAACTGCTCGGCCACGATCAGCGGGGCGTGGTTGGGCAGCATCACCCCGCCCGAGCCGAGACGGATCCGTGAGGTGCGCGAGGCGGCTGCCGAGATCAGCACCGGCGGCGTCGTGGAGGCGACGGCCGCCATGTTGTGGTGCTCGGCGAACCAGTAGCGGCGATACCCGAGCTCGTCGGCTCTCTGCGCCAGGGCCATGGATGAGGCCACGGCGTGGGCGGAGCTCTGACCGGTGCGCACCGGCACCAGATCGAGGACGGACAGGGCAAAATTCGCGGTATCGGTCACCGAGGACGCAACGCTCTTGGACGACCTCCTATTCCGGGTGCCAGGCAGGGGCCGACCAGTCCGCAAGCCGACGGGACCCGATGCTGCGGCAGGTTTATCCGAGTGGCCCCGCTCTGACCGCTGTCTTCAGTGATGGGGAGGGTCCATGGAGGGTCGCGGCGCCGGGACGCCCGAGAACCACCACACTGAGCGGAAACCTTCTCCCTGCCCAGGTCTCGCTGGAAATCGCCGGCTCGCCCGTCCTATGTCGATCGTAACGATCAGGCAACAGAGCCCGTCATTCGGTGCAAACCGCCCGACGGCGGGTCCGGCCTCTGAGAACCTTTCCAAGTCACAGTGCGTGACGCGCGTCTCGCGCGCCCGGGCTCCGCCCGGCGCACGGCGTCCCCCTCCCCGACGAACGATGGAGCGATTGTGGAAAGACTGAAGTCCCCGCCGCCCGTGCGTCGGCGCTCGACGGCACTCTTCAAGGGTGTTGTCGCGTCGGTTGCCACAGCTGGGCTAGCACTCATGTCCGCCCCTTCGGCGCTCGCCGCCGAACCCGACCCCACCAAGGATTCGGAGGCGCTGGGCCAAGTCATCGGAGCCGACGTGCTCGGCATCGGGGATGACCAGGGAGAGATTCTGGCGGCCCTTGGCACCAGTCGTACCGGGTTCCCTGACGGCGGTACTGAGTCGAACGACACTGATCTCAGCCTCGTCGGCAACGAGATCCTGTCTGTTCCTGAGCTCGACGTGCCTCTGATCAGTCAGGCAGGGTCGGGGCAGCCGGCCGGGCTGCTGCAGCTCGGCGAGGCGGGCGTGCTCTCCAGCTACGCCACGTCCCCTGAGGCGACGACCTCGACTGCCAGTGCCGGCGTCATCGGCGAGGACGGGTCCATTCAGGTCGATCCCGGCGGGGAGGGCGCGTACGACACCGCTACCGTGAACCTGACGGATCTGTTCGACCAGGTAAACGTGGACGGTCTGACTGACCAGGTCGTCGACGAGGCCTCGCTCGAGATCGGCGCGCTGGGCTCGACGGCTACCTCCACCAACGGCGCCGACGTCGAGTCGAGCTATGTCGTGGCCGGGTCGCGCCTGGTGATCAGCTCCCCGGCCGTCGGCGAGGTCGGCACCACGCTCGATGGCGCCATCACCGATGTGGGCGGCACGCTTAACGATGCGGTCGGCCCGGAGGGTGAGCTGAATCAGCTCATCGCCGACCTGGAGAACCTCGGCGTCGACCTTGATCTCGGTCTTCCGCTCGTGCCCTCTCTCGGGCTCGGTGTCGACACGGCTGAGGTCAGCATCGACAACATCGATGCCGCCCTGGCCGGAGCGAGCGACGAGCTCATCAACGAGCCGCTCGTGAGCAACGACGGGTTGGTCACTATCGACCTCGCCAACGGTGACATCATCGTCGACCTCGAGCAGCTGGTCGAAGGCGGCCTCAACGGCCAGCCGGCCAACACCGAGGTGCTCAACGGTGAGATGGCCGGACTCATCACCCAGGGCGTGACCGAGGCACTAGGCACCCTGACAACCAAGGTGAGTGACGTCGTCGCGCCTATCGTCGAGGATGCGGGCGTGACGATCGACCTCGGCCTTAGCGGCGGTATCGACGGCACACTTACGGCAGATGTGAACGTCACCGTGCAGACGACCATCGGTCAGCTGGCGGGGACCGTCGAGGGCGAGCCGACCATCGAGGTCGGCGGCTCCATCGACACCCTGGTCCCGGGGCTCAGCCTCTCGATCGACGATCTGGTGGCGCCCCTCACAGATATCCTGCTGCCCGAGGTCCTCGGTCTCGCGCAGCCCGCCGTGACCGGCCTGCTCGAGACTGCCACCACCGGTCTGACCGATACCCTCGACGGGATTATCGACCCCCTCGTGGCAGAGGGCAGCGTCCTGGACGCGGTCTTGGACGGTCTCGTTCAGCAGCTCGTGTCCGTGACCGTCAATGAGCAGCCCGCTCCGGGCCTGCTCGGCGAAGAGTCCTTCACGGTCAATGCGCTGAGCATCACGGTGCTGCCCGCCACCAGCGCCATCGACGTCGACCTGGCCTCCTCGACGGTGCGCTCGAGCGCCGCCGCGGTCGAGGATCCCACCATAGCGGTGGACCCAGGCACGGTTGAGGACGGCGGCGTCACCGAGGTGACCGGCACCGACTACCCGGGGAACACCGACGTGGACGTCCAGCTCACGGATCTGGACGGCAATCCGATCGGTGACGCCGTCACGGTGACCACGGACGCGGACGGCGGGTTCACGACCGATCTGACTGTCCCGGAGGGCACCGAGGCGGGTGACTACCTGGTCGAGGGCACTGCTACCTCCGGCGAGTCCGCGACCACCGACCTGGTCGTGACCAACGCCGACGATCCGACGGACGTCAACACTGAGGTGAACACCGAGGCCAATACTGAGGTGAACACCGCTGAGAACACTGAGGTGAACACGGACGTGAACACCGCGGAGAACGATGCGGACAACACGGCCGACAACACTGAGGTGAACACCGCTGAGAACACTGAGGTGAACACGGCGGACAACACGGACGTGAACACCGCGGAGAACGATGCGGACAACACGGCCGACAACACTGAGGTGAACACCGCTGAGAA